>NZ_JAUEYJ010000010.1:0-247107 GCF_032489615.1 Bradyrhizobium sp. SZCCHNR1051
TTCGATGAGCGGGGAAGGGAAACGGGGCGTTGCCGAATGGCCCAAGCCACCGCGCCCTTCCTCGACTCTACCGTTAAGACCGTCGCGCAGGGAATGCCGGATGTTCGGCTGATCCTGTGGTAACTGCCGCCTGCTTTTCTTGTTGCAGGCGGGCCATGGGTGAGGCCCTCACCCGGCATTCCCTGCACCCTCTTCATTCAGAGGGGCGAACTGATGGATCCCTCGGACGCTGGTGCGTCGCGAGACGGCGACGTCATGTGTGGATCGCTCGCGCGACACATTCGGTGTCGTCCCGGCCTTTGAGCCGGGACCCATACTCACAGGCCGTAGTTTGAGGCACAGCCGGAGATGCAGAGGACGACAACAGCACCGCCGGCGGCTATGGGTCCCGGCTCGAAGGCCGGGACGACAGCGGAATGTGGTGTTGGACCTCGGACCACCGCTACGCGGCGGCGGAAGACGAAACCGCCCTCACCCGTTCCGGTACGTGTAGCTGTAGCCGTTGATCGCCGGGGCACCACCGAGATGCGCATAGAGCACCTTCGAGCCTTCCGGGAAGTAGCCCTTCTTGACCAGGTCGATCATGCCCTGCATCGACTTGCCCTCATAGACCGGGTCGGTGATCATCGCCTCGGTGCGGGCGGCCAGCCGGATGGCCTCGTTGGTCTCGGCGCTGGGCACGCCATAGGCCGGATAGGCGTAGTCCTCGAGGATGACGATCTCGTCGTCGCGCACCTTGCGGCCGAGCTCGACGAGCTCCGCGGTGTTGTCGGCGATCTGACGCACCTGGGTGCGGGTCTGCTCCGGCGTGCCGGAGGCGTCGATGCCGATGACGCGGTCGGCGCGGCCGTCGGCGGCGAAGCCGACGATCATGCCGGCCTGGGTCGAGCCGGTGACGACGCAGACGATGATGTAGTCGAACTTGATGCCCATCTCGGCTTCCTGCGCCCTCACCTCCTCGGCGAAGCCGACATAGCCGAGGCCGCCGAACTTGTGCACCGAGGCGCCGGCCGGAATGCCGTAGGGCTTGCCGCCGGCGTCCTTCACCGACTGGATCGCATCCTCCCAGCTCTTGCGGATGCCGATGTCGAATCCATCCGGCACGATGCGGCTGTCAGCGCCCATCAGGCGCGTCATCAGGATGTTGCCGACGCGGTCATAGACGGCGTCCTCGTGCGGCACCCAGCTCTCCTGCACCACGACGCACTTCATGCCGATCTTGGCGGCAGTCGCCGCGACCATGCGGGTGTGGTTCGACTGCACGCCGCCGATCGAGACCAGCGTGTCGGCATTCGACTCGATCGCGTCCGGCACGATGTATTCGAGCTTGCGCAGCTTGTTGCCGCCCATCGCGAGGCCGGAATTGCAGTCGTCGCGCTTGGCGTAGATCTGCACCTTGCTGCCGAGCGCCGCCGTGAGGCGCGGCAGATGCTCGATGGGCGTGGCGCCGAAGGTGAGCGGATACTTCTTGAACTTGTCGAGCCGAAGCACGGGATCTCTCCGTGGGTGGATGAAAAGGGTCGCCTCACCATACGAAAAGCCCTCAGAAAGGTGCTCTCTTTATCGCCCCATGTTTTCGTGCTTACCTCCGCATTATCGCGATTTGACGATAGATACATCCGCAAATGACACGAAAATCGAAAGAAGCTTCCGCCCCTGACCTGGACCGTGTCGACCGGCGCATTCTGCAATTGCTGCAGAAGGACGGCCGGATGACCAATGCCGAGCTCGCCGCCGCCGTCCACGTCAGCCCCGCCACCTGCCATCGCCGCACGCAGCGGCTATTCGACGACGGCTACATCACCGGTGTGCGCGCCCAGATCGCGCCCGAGAAGGTCGAGCGCAGCGCGCTGGTCCTGGTCGGGGTCGTGCTCGACCGTTCAACGCCGGAGAGCTTTCGCACCTTCGAGGCCGCGATCCGAAAGCTGAAATTCGTGCTCGACTGTCATCTCGTGGCCGGCGATTTCGACTTCTTCCTGAAGATCCGCGTCCGCGACATGCACGACTTCAATCGGATGCATGGCGACCAACTGATCTCGCTGCCCGGCGTACGCCAGACGCGCACGTTCTTCGTGATGAAGGAGGTCGTCGACAATGCGCCGCTCGATTTCTGAGCAGGTGGCGCATTGAACCGGGGACGCCGCATCAGCGACTTAACTGCGCGTGAGCTCGCTCACATCAGCAACCGACATCGCGGAGACACGGATGAAGAGGCTGTTGGCTGTTGTGGCTTTGGTTCTGGCCAGCAGTGCCGCCGAGGCGCAGTACGTCATCGAATACGGCGGCAAGACGATCCGCATCGATCCCGACCGCGGCACCGTGCAGATCCCCGGGGTCTACGACAATACCGAGCAGAAGAAGACCAAGCGCACCAAGCGCGATCCGGATCCGGCGGCCAGGCCGCAGCCCGGCGCGGACAAGCCGGCCCAGGCGCCAGCCGAGGCGGCCGTTACGCCGGCCCCGCAGCCGCAGGTTCCGGCCGCCGCGGCCCCAGCCCCTGTTCCTCCCGCACCAGCTCCGACGGCAGCCGTACCGGCGACCCCGCCGGTTGCGCCTGCTCCCGTCCAAGCGGCCCCGGCCGCCAACGCCGCGGCACCGGTTGCGCCGCCAGCCGCTGCGACGGCCGTTGTGGCACCTGCTGCGGCTCCGGCTCCTGCCGCCGCGCCGCCGCCACCGCGCCCAGCCCAGACGCCTGCCGTGACCACCGCAGCCGCGCCGCCCGCTGCGGCGCAGACCGCCGGTCGCGATCCCAACTCGCCGGTCGGCATCTGGTTGACCGAGGAGAAGGAGGGCCAGATCCGCATCGAGCCCTGCGGCACCAATCTCTGCGGCTACGCCGTGGACGCAAAGACCAACCAGAACGGCGAGCAGATCCTGATCAACATGCGTCCGAGCGACAAGACGCAGGAGAAGAAGTGGACCGGCCGCATCTTCGATCCGAACAGCGGCAGCACCTACGACTCGACCATTGCGCTGAAGGGAATGGACAGTCTGCGCGTGCAGGGCTGCGCCTTCGGCGGCATGTTCTGCGGTGGCCAGACCTGGACGCGGGTGAACTGAGCGCCGCGCCTGCGGTCGACGCTCTTTCAAATGAAAAGCGCGCGGCCCTGCGACCGCGCGCTCGAACTGATCTCGGGTGCTGCTCAGCCTCAGCCGACCGGGGCGGCATATTCCTCGTCGGTGACGTGCTCCATCCACGTCACGTGCTCGCCATTGAGCGATTCATGCATCGCGACGTGGACCATGCCGGTGGTCGGCGCGGCGCCATGCCAATGCTTCTCGCCCGGCGGAATCCAGACGACGTCGCCGGCCTTGATCTCGCGCACCGGCCCGCCCTTGGCCTGCACGCGGCCGACGCCCTGGATGACATAGAGCGTCTGCCCGAGGGGATGGGTGTGCCAGGCCGTGCGAGCACCCGGCTCGAACGCGACACGCGCCGAGGCGACGCGAGCCGGAGCCTGTGGCGTGATGATCGGATCCTGCCAAACCGTGCCCGTAAAGCTTTCCGCCGCCGCGCGGCGGGTGGGGCGAGAGCCCGCGAGATAGACTTCGACCATTGTTCTACCTTTCCTGAATCTGTGCCGTCGATTGATCGGGGCCGTGAACTACTTCTTCGACGCGGAGTAACGCGCCTTGGTCTCTGCGTTCATCGGATAGAGACCCGGCAGCACCGCGCCCTTGTTCACCTCGTCGACGATCCAGGCCTCCATGCGTTCCTGCTCGGGGCCCTCGGCGAGCACGTGATCGAGCATCGCCTGCGGGATCAGCACCGCACCGTCCTGGTCGGCCACGACGACGTCGTTCGGGAACACGGCCACACCGCCGCAGCCGATCGCCTCGCCCCAACCGACGAAGGTCAGGCCGGCGACCGAGGGCGGAGCAGCGTAGCCGTCGCACCATACCGGAAGCCCGGTGCCGAGCACGCCTTCGAGGTCACGCACCACGCCGTCGGTGATCAGCGCGGTGACGCCGCGCTTGACCATGCGGGCACAGAGGATGTCGCCGAAGATGCCGGCGTCCTTGACGCCCATCGCATCGACCACGGCGATGCAGCCTTCGGGCATGGCCTCGATCGCGGTGCGGGTGGAGATCGGCGACGACCAGGATTCCGGCGTCGCCAGATCCTCGCGCGCCGGCACGAAGCGGAGCGTGAAGGCGGGACCGACCAGCCGCTTCTGTCCCGGGCGCAGCGGCTTGGCGCCGCGCAGCCAGACATTGCGCAACCCCTTCTTCAGCAAGACCGTCGTGATGGTCGCGGTTGTGACTTGAGACAGGGTGGCGATGGCTTCGGGGGTGAGGGACATCTTGAGACTGGCGCTCCAAACAGGCTGGCGGAAAAAAGCAGGCGCATCTTGCGAGCGACGAAGGCGGCGTCAAGGGCATGCTCGGTGCGTCCAGCGCATGCAGGGCTTGCGCCCATCCGATAAAGTCTTCTTATCGCCGAGCATCCGATTAATTTATTGAATTTTCGAGACTTTTTGCCTTTGACCCAATTCCACTTGCGATCGAAACGAGCTAGATCAGGGACCATCAACGCGGATCACTTCGGACTCATGGCCGATCCCTTTCCACCTCCCCGCCTGCTGCCCAGCGGCGACAGCGCCGTCACCGTCGAGTTCAGCCGGACCATCGACGAGATCGCCAACCGCCGCGTCCTGGCGCTCGACCATGCAGTGGCAGCGGCCGGGATCGAGGGCATCACGGAGACGGTGCCGACCTATCGTTCGCTGCTCGTGCATTATGATGCTGACGTCATCGACCACGACACGCTCGGGGCAAGGCTGTTGGCGCTGTCGGCCGGGTCGCTCGCGCCGGACAGTGAGGTCAGGCGCTGGCGGGTTCCTGTCTGCTATGGCGGAGAGAATGGCATCGACCTCGAGGATGTCGCGAAGGCGTTGAGTCTCACGCCGGACGAAGTCGTTGCGCGCCATATCGCCAGAACTTATCGCGTCGCAATGATCGGCTTTACCCCCGGCTGGTCCTATTTGTCCGGTCTCGATCCCACGCTGCAGATGTCGCGCCGCCAGAATCCGCGGCTCTCGACGCCGGCAGGCATCATCGCCATCGGCGGCATCCAGACCGGCATCCAATGCCTTGCAGGCCCCTGCGGCTGGCACCTGCTCGGCCGCACCGCGATGCGGACGTTTCAACTGCATCGCGACCCGACCTTCCTGCTCGAGCCCGGCGACGAGGTCAGCTTCTACGCCGTTGACGTGAAGACCTTCACCGAGCAGGAGCGCGCCGCCGAGGGCGGCGAGCTCATTGCCGAGCGGATCGCCGCATGAGCACGCTCGTCGTCTCACAGATCGGCCCGGCAAGCTCGGTCCAGGATGGCGGGCGTTTCGGCGCGCAGCGCTACGGGCTGACGCCGTCCGGTGCAATGGACAAGCTGGCGCTGGCCGCAGCTAACAGCCTCGTCGGCAATGAGCCGATGGCGGCTGCGATCGAGATCGGCCCGTTCGGCGCGACCTTCACGGCGAAGGGCGGCGCGGTGCGCGTGGCGCTCGCGGGCGCGCAACGACCGGCGGATGTTGCCAAGCGGCAGGTCGAGATCAGCACGTCGGTGACGCTGAACGATGGAGAGGAACTCACGCTCGGCTTTGCTCGCGGCGGCTCCTTCACCTATCTCGCCGTCGAAGGCGGCATCGCCGGCGAACCGATGTTCAACAGTCTCTCGGTGAATGCACGCGCTGGACTTGGCAGTCCCTACCCGCGGCCGCTCCAGGCCGGCGACGTGTTCGAGGTCGCACCCGCCGGCGACGCGCCGGAACTGCGGATCGATCTGCCGAAAATTAGCGGCGCGATTCGAGTCGTCATGGGGCCGCAGGACGACGAGTTCAGCGACGAGATGAAAGCGCTGTTCCTCGGCAGCGACTGGATGGTCTCGGCGACCAGCGACCGCATGGGCTATCGGCTCGAGGGGCCGCAGATCCGCCACCTGCACGGTCACAACATCGTCTCGGACGGCACCGTGGACGGCAGCATCCAGGTGCCCGGCAATGGTTCGCCGATCGTGCTGATGTCGGACCGCGGCACCAGCGGCGGCTATCCGAAGATCGCGACCGTCATCACAGCCGATTTCGGCCGCCTGGCGCAGACGCCCGCCGGCACGCCGTTCCGCTTCAAGGCGGTGAGCATGGTCGAGGCACAGACCGAGCTGCGCCGCTATATGGGCCTGTTGCGCAGCCTGCCCGGCCGCGTCACCGCGATCGCGAGCAGCGACTTCAACGTCGATGCGCTGTTCACGGCCAATGTGGCCGGTCATGCCGTCAGCGCAACCGACGCCACCACCTGGCCCGGAGTCACTCCCGATTAGTTTGATCACATCTCACGTTGCTTCGGACCCATCAACGAGCGGACCCTGACATGACCAGCACCGTCGATCTGAACTGCGACCTCGGAGAAGGCTTCGGCCCGTGGGAAATGGGCAATGACGTCGCGATGATCGAGCTGGCGACATCGGTCAACGTCGCCTGCGGCTTTCATGCCGGTGACGCCGACATCATGCGGCGGACGGTCGAGATGGCGAAGGCCAAAGGCGTCAGCGTCGGCGCGCATCCCGGCTATCGCGATTTGCACGGTTTCGGCCGGCGTCCGATGCCGGGGTTGAAATCCTCGGAGATCGAGAACCTCGTCGCCTATCAGATCGGCGCCCTGCAGGCGATCGCCACCGCGGCCGGTCACAAGGTCACGCATGTGAAGGCACACGGCGCGCTGTCCAATGTCGCCTGCGAGGACGAGATGACGGCGAACGCCATCGCCAAGGCGATCAAGGCCGTCGATCCCAGCCTGATCTTCGTCGTGCTCGCCAACTCCAAGCTGGTGACCGCGGGCGAGAAGGCCAATCTGAGGATGGCTCACGAGGTGTTTGCCGACCGCGCCTATGGCGACGATGGACTGTTGGTGTCGCGCAGCAAGCCCGGCGCGGTGCTGCACGAGCCCAAGGTCATCGCCGATCGCGTCGTGCGCATGGTTCTGGACGGCGCGGTGATTTCGGTGACTGGCAAGGTGATGAAGATGCGGACCGACACCGTCTGCATCCATGGCGACACCGCCGGCGCCGTCGAGATCGCACGCGAGGTCCGCAAGGCACTCGACGCGGCCGCCATCACGGTCGCGCCGTTCAAGAGGTGATGAGAATCAGAACGGATGCGTGAAAGACGTGCCCAGGGTGATCGCGGCAATCAGCGCCATCGCGCTGTAGAAGGCAACCAGCGCGACGGTTGCGCCGCGCTCGCGAATGGCGCGGGCCTGGGGCATCTGTCGCAGGGGCGTCGATATCGTCCGCATGGCCGGTCTCCTGAAGTTCCGGCCATGAGAAAAGCGTTCCCGCGGCCGGGTGCAAGGCAACCGGCGAAATAACGACAAGCCCCCTGTTTCGGGTCCGCTTGGAACCAAAAAATTCTCGATCGGTGTTCCGACCGAGAAATATTCTCCATCGGGTTCCGGCTCAGTAGACGTCGAGTTGGAACCGGCCCTTCTTCTTGAGGTCCGCAACGAAGCTGACGGCCTCATCCGTGGACCGGGCACCAAACTGGGCGACGATGTCGACCAGGGCGCGCTCGACGTCCTTGGCCATGCGCTTGGCGTCGCCGCAGATGTAGAGGTGGGCGCCGTCGGCGAGCCAGGTCCACACCTCGCGGCCGACCTCGCGCATGCGGTCCTGGACGTAGAACTTCTTGTCGCCGTCGCGCGACCACGCCAGCGACAGCCGCGTCAAGAGGCCCGCGGTCTTCATGGCGTTGAGCTCGTCGGCGTAGAAGAAGTCGCAGTCGCTGCGCTGATGGCCGAAGAACAGCCAGTTCTTGCCCGGCGCGCCGGTCGCCCTGCGATCGAGCAGGAAGGCACGGAACGGCGCAACGCCGGTGCCGGGGCCGACCATGATGATCGGCGTCTTGGGATCGGCCGGCAGCGCGAAGCCATGCGCCTTCTGCACATAGACGCGCAGCTTGTCGCCGGGATTGATCCTCTCGGCCAGGAACGTCGAGGCGAGGCCCAGCCGCTTGCGCTTGCCAACGACGTAGCGGACGCAGTCGACCGTCAGCGACAACTTGCCGGGCGTGGCATTGTGCGACGACGAGATCGAGTAGAGCCGCGGCTGCAGCGGCTCCAGTGCCTCGACGAAGGCTTCGGGATGCGGCCGGACACCGGAGAACTTCTGCAGCACCGCCATCACATCGAGCGTCGCCGCATCGCCATCGGGATCCTCGCCCTGCGCCAGCTGCCGCGCCTTCTCGCGGGTCGCGCCGCCGGTGATGAAGGAGATCAGCTCGAACAGCGAATCCGGTGCCGGCGACAGCGAGACATCCTCCAAGAGGCACTGCCGCAGCGGCTTTCCCTTCACCTCGGTCATGTGCGAGGCGCCGAGCAGCGCGATGATCTGGTCGACCAGGCCGAGATCATTCTTGGCGAAGATGCCGAAGGAATCGCCGACGACGTAGTCGAGCCCGCTCTCTCCCAGATCAAACTCGATGTGCCAGGTCTCTTTCTCCGAGCCCGGCTTGTTGAGCAGGCGCCGCGACAGGAACGTCGCCTCGACCGGATTGTCGCGCGAGCGGCCGGGCTCGCTGACGACGACGGAGACGGTGGCCGGCGCAGCAGCAGCGGGCTTGGCGGCCGCCGGAGCCGTGTCGATCTCCTCGTAAAGAGCCTTCAGCATCCGCGCGGTTTCTTTGCCACCGGGGACGCACAGATTCAGCCGCGCCTCGCTGCGACCGGCGATCGCATCCGAATAGTCGTTGCAATTGTAGCCACATTGGCCGCAGTCCTGCTGCGCCATGGCCGCCATCATGCGCCGGCGCAGCGGACGGCCCTCGGCGAGCTTCATGCGCTCGCCGATCGGCATGGTCTGATCGTGCCATGGCGCCTCGCCGTCATCACCGTCGCCTGCGGGCGCGAGCACAGCGCCGTTCTGCGTCGGCGACAATGCTGTCGAGCCGTCTAGACCGAGCGCTCCGGCCAGGAAGCCGTTGAGCCACGAGCGCTGCGCCTCGGAAAATGGCGCCGTCGGAGGAATGATATCGATGTTGGGCATGGGCGTGATCTGGTTCATGCTGACACCTGCGACGAGGTCTGGGCTTCGGCGAGATTGCGCAGCGCTTCGCCGTCGTGACGGCGTGCGAACGACAGGAAGGTCTCTTCGGGCGAGGCGCGATGGGCGAGATAGGCCTTGAGCAGCTTCTCGACGGTTACAGGCGCATCCGCCGCCTTGAGGTCGCGATAGACCTCGCGGCCGATATCGGCCTGAGGGCCGAAACCACCCCCGGCGAACAGATGATAGCCTTCGACCGTGTCGTCGCCGTCACCAACCGGCACCTTTGCCGCGATCAAGCCGATGTCGCTGATGTAGTGCTGGGCGCAGGAGTGATGACAGCCGGTGAGATGAATGTTCAGCGGCGTGTCGACGTCCACCCTGCTCTCGCACCAGTCGCCGATCTCGGCCGCATGTTTCTTGGTGTTGGATGCTGCGAACTTGCAGCCGGCGTTGCCTGTGCAGGCGATCAGTCCGGCGCGGATGTGCGAGGCCTTGACCGACAGTCCGATCTGCTCGACCGCGGCGCAGGCCAGCGCGACCTTGTCGTCGCGGACGCCCGATAACAGCAGGTTCTGCCACACCGTGAGCCGGATCTCGCCGTCGCCAAGATCCGCTGCGATTCTGGCAAGCGCGCGCATCTGATCCGTGGTCAGCTTGCCCAGCGGCAGCACGACGCCGATCCAGTTCAACCCTTGCTGCTTCTGCTGGTGCACGCCGACATGGGCCATGCGGTCGGAGTCGGGCCGCGGCTCGAGCGCCTCGTCCGGCACGCGCGCAAACTTGCGGCCAAGCCTCGTCTCGACGGCTTCCATGAACTTGTCGTGCCCCATGTTGTCGAGCACATATTTGAGCCGCGCCTTGAGACGATTGGTGCGGTCGCCGGTCTCGATAAAGAGCCGCACGATGGCGTCAGCCACCTCGGTCGCCCGCTCCGGCTCGACGATGATTCCGGTCGGCTTGGCAAAATCCTTGTGTCCCGTAATGCCGCCGAGGCCGAGTCTGAACCACACGCCGGGCGCAACCCCAAAACCGTCCTTCACCTCGACCGCCGAGAACGCAATGTCGTTGGTGTCCTCGAGCGCCGCGATCTGCCCGGCACCATCGAAAGCGACGTTGAACTTGCGTGGCAGGCCGTACAGCGAGCGGTCGTTGAGGATGTGGAAATGCCATTCGCGCGCATAGGGCCGCGTATCCAGCAATTCCTGCGGATCGATCCCCGCGGTTGGCGTTCCCGTTACGTTGCGGATGTTGTCGGCGCCGGAGCCGCGCGCGGTCAGACCGAGATCCGAAAGTCCCTCCAGCAGCATGACCGCGTGCCTGGGTGGGATTTCGCGCAGTTGCAGGTTTGCCCGCGTGGTGACGTGGCTGTAGGGACCGCAAAGCTCGTCGGCGAGATCGGCGAGGCCGGTCAACTGCCAATGCTTCAGGATGCCGTTGGGGATGCGCAGACGGCACATGTAGGAGTCCTGCGCCGGAGCGACGTGAAACAGGCCGTAGTAGCGCCAACGGAAATTGTCGGCCGTGGATGGCGCGGCATCGTTGCGCGCCTGCTCCTTCAGCCGTTCGTAGGCATCGAACGGATGTCCTTCGCGCTTGACCTTTTCCTGGTCGGCGAGCTTCCGTCCCGACGCGATCACCTTGTCCTGCGCCTTGATGTGGATGGCGTCCGGACCGGTCGGCTCGCTTGCTGTCGGCGCGCCACCCTGGCCGCGTCCTGCGAGCGTGACCTTGAGGCCCGCGGCCAACCCTTCGAGGTAGCGCTTCTGCTCGTCGTTGAAGTCGACTGACAACGATTCGATTTTCATGATGGCGGACGAAGCTCCAGCGGCCAGGGCGATTGGCGTTCGGGAATGGGATGAGGATCGCATCGTCCGACCGGCCGGTATGGCCTGCTTCAGGTGAGCGATCCGACCAGCTTCGTTGCTGCGGAAATCCGACATGGATTGCAGTCAGCGGCGTCTGCGGCGGCCGACTGCACCGCAACATTCAAGTTGCGTGCCAGCGGGACAAATCAAGGAAAAGCGCGAAGAATCAGGTCGCTGCCCGAATCGATGAAGGCGCGTTGTCAGGCTCAAGCCCCGAAATACGGGCACGCCGCCCAAAAATTGGTCGGCGGCGCCCGGTGCCCAGACCCTGATCGGAGCGGTGGATCAGGCCGTCCAGCGGCCGATCTTGAATGCCTTGAGATGGCCGATCACGTCGTCCACCGCAAAAGGCGGACCAGCGAACGCGCCGATGGCGGCATCCGTGCCGACCGCGGCCGTGCCCATCGCCGCGTCGTAGATATCCGGCCGGAACACGCCCATGGCGGTGCCCAGGGCTTCATTGCTGAGGGGAGTCTGGCCCCACCGCACCATCTGGGCATACAGCCATGCCGCCTGGATCTTCTCGGGCCGTCCCGCTTCTTCCCGGCCCACCAGCAGATAGCGCGAGCTTTCGCGGAAGGTGCCATCCGGCGAGATCTTGAGGCGGCCGTCCAGCGTACGCTGGAGCACCTCCGCATCGACGCCGATCCGCTCCGGCTGGGCCAGGATACGCGCGGCCTCCCCATGGTTCTGCTCGATGAAATCGGCGGCCTTCGCGCAGGCGCGGACCAGGCCGGCGAGGGCGCCGGGATTTTTGTCAGCCCAGCTCTGCCTGACCGCCAGCACCTTTTCGGCCGCGCGCACCAGCACGTCAGACACGAAGTGGAGAATATGGCCGATGCCGAGATCGACCGCGATCGAGTTCCACGGTGCTCCGACGCAGAACGCATCGACGTGACCGTTGGCGATGCTCTCCACCATGTAGGGCGGCGGCAGCACCACGAGGCGGACGTCCTCATCGGGGTCAACGCCGCCTGCGGCCATCCAGAACCGCAACTGATAGTTGTGGGTCGAGAACGGAAACGTCATGCCGAAAGTCAGCGGCTCGGCGCCGACCTTGCGCCGTTCAGCGACGACGCGCGCCAGGGCCAGCGCCGTCGCCATCGGGTCGAAACGATCACCCTCGAGGTGGGCCATGATTGCCGCATGCAGCGCCGGCGTCACGGTGATCGCGTTGCCGTTCACGCCGAGATTGAACGGCGCGACGATCGGAACCTTGACGTGGCCGATACCAAGACTGGACGCAATGGCCACCGGTGCCAGCAGATGCGCGGCATCGAACAGGCCAATGTTGAGCTTGTCGCGGACGTTCGACCAGGAGACCTCGCGGACGAGGGTGACGTCGAGCCCCTCCGCGGCCGTGAAGCCCTTATCGACGGCGACGATCAGCGCCGCGGCATCGACCAGCGGAATGAAGCCAATGCGAAGCGGGCCAGTCATTTCAACATCTCCGAGGCGGTCAGGATCGATTGTGCGATCTCGCCGATCTTCTTCTTTTCGCGCATGGCTGTGGAGCGCAACAGCACGTAGGCTTCCTCTTCGGTGAAGCCCTTCATCTTCATCAGAATGCCCTTGGCGCGGTCGATCACCTTGCGGTCCTCGAGCGCGGACTTGGCGCGCTCCAGCTCGTCCTGAAGCTTGGAGAACGCATTGAAGCGGGAGATGCAGAGGTCGAGGATCGGCTTGATCCGCTCCTTCTTCAGGCCATCAACGATGTAGGCGGAGACGCCCGCCTCCACCGAGGCCTGGATCGAGGCGGCGTCGCTCTGGTCCACGAACATCGCGATCGGCCGGCGGACGGCGCGGCTGACCTGGAACATCTGCTCCAGCACGTCGCGGCTCGGGTTCTCCAGGTCGATGACGATGACGTCCGGATCTAGGGCATAGATGCGCGCCAGAAGACCCTGCATCTCGCTGACATGCACGACGCCGGTAAAGCCCGCTTCCCGCAAGCCCTCCTCCAGGATGGCCGCGCGGATCGGGCTTTCGTCGACGATCACGATTTTAGGCGATTGCTCGGCGCTCATCGATCACCAGGTTGTCCGGGCCCTCACCCATAGCATGGACGTGGCCGCCTCAAAGCCTTGTCTTTCTGGACAATTCGGACTAGCTGACGCCTATCTCATCAGGCAGTTCCAAGATGCAGCAGGGTTCGGCGCCCAAGATCAGCTTTGTTTCGCTCGGATGTCCCAAGGCCTTGGTCGATTCCGAGCGCATCATCACGCGTCTCCGCGCCGAGGGCTACGAGCTTGCCCGGAAGCATGACGGCGCCGACGTCGTCATCGTCAACACCTGCGGGTTCCTGGACAGTGCCAAGCAGGAATCGCTGTCGGCGATCGGCTCGGCCATGGCCGAGAACGGCAAGGTCATCGTCACCGGCTGCATGGGCGCCGAGCCGGAGCAGATCGAGCAGGCCTATCCCGGCGTACTGTCGATCACCGGCCCGCAGCAGTATGAGAGTGTGCTGGACGCCGTACACCGCGCGTCGCCGCCTGCGCACAACCCTCATCTCGATCTGGTTCCTCCGCAGGGCATCAAGCTTACGCCCCGGCACTACGCCTATCTGAAGATCTCCGAAGGTTGCAACAACCGCTGCACCTTCTGCATCATCCCGAAGCTGCGTGGCGATCTGGTGTCGCGCCCCGCGGCCGACGTGCTGCGCGAGGCCGAGCGGCTGGTCGCAGCCGGGGTCAAGGAGCTGCTGGTCATTTCGCAGGACACCTCGGCCTATGGGCTGGACCTGAAATATGCCGAAAGCGCCTGGAAGGACCGCAGCGTCCGGGCGCGCTTCCTCGATCTGGCGCGCGAGCTCGGTGAGCTCGGCGCCTGGGTCCGGCTGCATTACGTCTACCCCTACCCGCATGTCGACGAGGTGATTGGCCTCATGACAGACGGTAAGATATTGCCTTATCTCGACATCCCATTCCAGCATGCCAGCCCGAACGTCCTGAAGGCGATGCGCCGCCCGGCGGCGCAGGACAAGACGCTGGACCGGATCAAAGCCTGGCGGACAGCCTGCCCCGACCTTGCGCTGCGCTCGACCTTCATCGTCGGATTCCCCGGCGAGACGGACGCGGATTTCGCCTATCTGCTGGACTGGCTGGATGAGGCCGAGATCGATCGGCTCGGATGCTTCAAATACGAGCCGGTGGCCGGCGCGACCTCCAACGCCCTGCCCGACCAAGTCCCGGACGCGGTCAAGCAGGAGCGCTGGGACGCCCTGATGGCCCGCCAGCAGAAGATCTCGGCACGCCGGCTCAAGCGCAAGGTTGGAACGCGTCAGCAGGTGATCATCGACGAGGTCGGGCCGAGCGTCGCCAAGGGCCGCACCAAGGCTGATGCCCCTGACATCGATGGCGCCGTCTATCTGTCCAGCCGCCGGCCGCTGCGTGTCGGCGAGATCGTCACGGTCAAGATCGAGCGTGCCGACGAATACGACCTGCACGGGACGGTCGCGGGTTTCTAGCGCGGCTCTGTCGCGTCTCGGGCCAGCCGCCGGGAACTCGGGGGAATTACAGACGGGCGAGGAGATGCGTCCTGGACCTGCGGACTGCCCCTCAGTGCGAGGAGCCCGTGGTGCGAACCGACCAGAGCTTTAGCAGGCGAAGCGCCTCGTCCTGCTTCAGTTCGAGATATTTGTTCTTGAGCTTGGTCATCTCATCGGGGGGCGTTGCACCTGAAACGAACCGGCTATCGAGGATCGCGGCAACCGTGATCCAGCTCAGCCCGGCGGCCTTGCACGGCACGAGAATGCCGTCGCTGCGCAGGCTCTGCATCAGCGGCCGCACCAGCTCGATGCTGCATTTCGCGAGCTCCGCGATGGCCGCGATCGTCTCGCCGTAGCGCCGCTGACGGGCAAATTCCAGCAGCGCGGCCTCGGTCAGCTTTCCGCCCTGCTTCAGCTGGCCAACCGCCACCTTGGAGCTGCCACCATCGCGGTTTCGCGACATGTCGCGCTCGGCGTCGACCGTGGCCGCTGAAATGGCGCTGCGGATTTCTTCGTAGAGATGCGGCGGCGCCGACGCGAGCAGCCGCGCCCTCACCGCCTCCGTCGCGCGCTGCAACAGGGTCCTGCGCAAGGCCGCCGGCAGATCGGCGCGGATGCCGGCCGCGACCGTGAGCTCTGCATCTCCAGCCGCCTGCGCCACGATGGCGGCGAATCCGGCGGGAGACACCCGCGCCCCGGGATTCCTCATCAGTTGGCGGCTCACGCTCGGATAGCGTCGCGCGAGCAGCGCATCGGTAACGATCTCCTGCAGCCACCAGCGCCCGGCGATCGCAATCAGGTGCTTCTCGCCGCGCGTCTGCGCGATCTCGACGAGATCCTCGCTGCTCAGCCGCGGCGATTCCGAAAGCACCGGCCCCGCGACGGCGATGTCGTCATGATAGGCCAGCCGCCGGATCACGCCGGCCGGCGCCTGCGGGATCGGGGCAAGCTGGGCGCTGAGTTCGGCGAGTGCGATCCGGGCACCGACGTCGGCCAGCGCGCGCAGCTCGATGGTGTTGACGAGACGCTCGAAGACGTCGGCAAACAGCGCGTGCTGCTCGATATCCAGGCTGCCGGCCGAGGCGACGAACAGGGCGGCCACCCGCTCGGCCACGCCGGAGCAGCGGTCGGCTGAGCCGGTGGCTATGGCCGCCTGCACTTCTTCGGCGATCGTGAGATGGGGGTTCGACATCGCTCGTCCTGAGCGCTTGCATTTTCAAGCTGCCCGGCAAAGTAAACGCAGCCGCTAAATGTTTGGTAAAGTTGTCACTAAAGCGCGAGACCCGAGATTGGATCGTGCGGCCTTCGCACCGGCCGGCGCTTCCCTCGCCGCTTCCCGGAGCAGCGGCCCGTATTGCAGCCTGCAGGCCGGCATCTTGACACCGGTTGCGATTTGCCTGTATGGCCGCCGCATGATCTTCAACCGGACCAACCGCCGCGCCGCCGTTTGCCGTCGTCACCGCCGTGACGATGCCGGGGCGCGCCATGTCCGAAGACGTTGCTGATCAGCTAGCTCATCAGCTCCAGGTTTTCGAGAAGGCCGCTCCCGCAAAGGAGCGGCCTTCTCGCTTTTTGGCCCACCGTTTCCCCCTGAGCACAGGAGATTGCACATGCTGACCGCCTCCCATCCCTACGACGCTCTGATGGAGATCACGGCGCGTCCGCGCACCGTCTTCGTTCAGGGCAAGGGCTCCTGGCTATGGGACGACGATGGCAAGCGCTATCTGGACTTCATCCAGGGCTGGGCCGTGAACGCGCTCGGCCATGCGCCGCCGGAGCTTGCCAGCGCGCTCACCAACCAGGCGGCGCGCCTGATCACGCCGAGCCCAGCCTATTTCAACGATACCAGCCTGCAACTCGCCAAAGCACTGGTCGACCGCTCGTGCTTCGACCAGGTATTCTTCACAAATTCGGGCGCCGAAGCCAATGAAGGCGCCATCAAGCTCGCGCGCAAATACGGCGCCCTGCGCAAGAACGGCGCGTATGAGATCATCACCTTCGAGGGCGGCTTCCACGGCCGCACCCTGGCGACGATGTCGGCTTCTGGCAAGAAGGCGTTCGAGCCGCTGTTCGAGCCGAAGGTGCCTGGCTTTCCCAAGGCGCGCCTGAACGACATCGGCTCGGTCGAGGCGCTGATCTCCGACCAGACGGTCGCGATCATGCTGGAGCCGATCCAGGGTGAGGCCGGCGTGTGGCCCGCGACGGACAAGTTCCTGCAGCATTTGCGGGCGCTGACCGCCGAGCACGGGCTGCTGCTGATCGTCGACGAGATCCAGACCGGAATGGGCCGCACCGGAAAACTGTTCGGCTATGAGCACGCCGACGTCCTCCCGGACATCATGACCTTGGGCAAGGGCATCGGCGGTGGTGTCCCGCTCGCCGCCCTGCTGGCGACCGACGCGGCGTCTTGTTTCGAGCATGGCGATCAGGGCGGCACCTTCAACGGCAATCCGCTCATGTGCGCGGCGGGGCTTGCTGTGCTCGACGTCATCGAGAAGCCGGAGTTTCTCAAGGCTGTCGCGGACAACGGGATCTATCTCGAGAGTGAACTGCAGCGCATGTCGGCAAGGCACGGCTTGGGCGAAGTGCGCGGCCGCGGTCTGTTGCTCGCGCTCGACGTGATCAGGCCGATCGCGCCGGCGATCGTCGCACATGCCTTCGAGCTCGGCCTGCTGCTGAACGCGCCGCGTCCGGATGCGTTGCGCTTCATGCCGGCGCTCAACGTGACCCGGGACGAAATCGCGGCGATGATCGACACGCTGGATGGCATCCTGACCAAGGTCGGCGCTGCCCGGTGCGTGGCGTAGCGGCCGAGATCGCGGGAGGACCGGCGCGGCATTCATCAGTCGAGCCGGCCTTGCGGGATGCGCGTCCGGAGGGGCGCGCGATCGCCGAGAACATGATTGTCGGAGGAGCGGAAGAATGCCGGCGCGAAGACGAGGAGCCACAGCGTCAGGTCTATCGCGTCGCGACGGAGGTTCCCGGACGTCGATTGACCTAGATCAAAGACAGCGCGCCGCCTGACCAACGATCTTTGCGGAGCCAAATACCTGCGGTCCGATGACATACGTTATATCCTTGTGGATATAGCGTTGTACGGGATGTGATCAGCTCGGAGGGACGAGGCTTGCCGGACCAAGCTGATGATCATTCCGCCGACAACGACGTCGGTACGACACAAGGAGATACGAGAATGGCGAGAGACAATCTGGCTCGGGCACTACCCGTCACGGACGCCGCGAGCCACATCGCCCCCGCTGCCGCCACCGAAGAGGTTTTGATTCACGTCCGCTTCTTTCCGAACTCGGACATCAACTCGATCGGCGAGAAGCCGGCCGGGCTCACCGCGAACGAATGGTACGAGCGCCTGCTCGAGATGGCACGTCCGCACTATCGGACGTTCGCCGGCGGCCGCGGATTCTTCCGCATCCCCCGCCCCTGCTTCGACGCGATCCTGAAAGGCGTTGCTGCCTGACGTCGGCTCTCTCCGGATGAGGCAGCGGGCGTCCTCTCTGCCTCATCCATGTCGACCGCGGTGCGCCGGGTGCGCCGCGGTCGCTGACGTTTTGGTTCGTGCGGGCGTCGGAGGACAACATTGAGCGAAGCAGCTTTCAGCGAACTGCGACGGGTCTTCAGCGCGCTGCTGGCGTCCGGGCAGGCCTCGCAGAACCTGGCGAACATGCTCGCCGACCGCGCCTTCGATCTGTTCGAAGCCAACATCCATGCCCAGACGGCGCATCTGCCCGCCCTCGCCTGCGCCAAAGGCTGCCCCTCCTGTTGCGCGCTGCGCGTGACGGCGACGGCACCGGAGATCTTCCTGCTCGCGCGCTACGCCCGGCAGATCGATCAGCGCATGCCGGCAACCGCGCTCGGCTCGCTGTCACGACGGATCAAGCTCGCCAACCGCGCGACGCGCGGCTTGGGCGAGACCGAGCGAATGAAGCTGCGCCAGCCTTGCCCATTCGTCGTGCGCGGCGGCTGCATCATCCATCCCGCGCGTCCGCTCGCCTGCCGCGGCCATGCCTCGTTCGACCGGCGCGCCTGCGCGCAGGCCATGGCCGGCCGCGAGGTGGACGTGCCGGTCTCGGCGCCACACGTCGCTCTGCGCGCCCTGGTGCAGGATTCGCTCAGGGAAGCGCTCGACAGCGCAGGACTCGCCGCTGGCCTCTATGAGCTCAATCAGGGTCTCGTTCTGGCGCTCGACGACCCCGAGCGCGAGCGCGCCTGGCGCGACGGACAAGACAGCCTCGCGCCGGCGCGGATCGGGGCGTCGACGACGGCAGCGCAGACGGACGCGGTGCTCTGGAGCCGGGCTTCGGCTGGTGGCGCTTCGATCCGGGACGAATTCTAGCGGCAGATCCCGATCGCCAAGCGCCTATGGCTTGAGGATCGAGGCCCCGGTCGTGGCGCGGCTTTCGAGATCGGCGTGCGCCCGGCCCGCATCCTTCAGCGCATAGGCGTGATTGATCTGCACGTGCAGCTTGCCGCTGATCACCGCCGAGAACAGCGTGTCGGCGCCCTCCAGCAACTCGGACCGTTTGCCGATGTAGTCGTTGAGCTTCGGCCGGGTCGCGAACAAAGAGCCATGGCTGTTGAGCTCCGCGATCGAGAATGGCGGCACCGGACCCGAGGCATTGCCGAAGCTGACGAACAGACCGCGCGGCTTCAAGCAGGACAACGAGCCGGGGAAGGTCGACTTGCCGACCCCGTCATAGACCACGTCGCACAATTCACCGCGGCTGATCTGCTTGACCCGTGCGACGAAGTCCTCCTCGTTGTAGAGGATGACGTGGTCGCAGCCATTGGCCAGGGCGAGATCGGCCTTCGCCTTGGAGCCGACGGTGCCGATGACGTGCGCGCCGAGCGCGCGCGCCCACTGGCAGGCCAGCAGGCCGATGCCGCCGGCGGCAGCGTGGATCAGCACGCGATGGTGCGGCTCGACCTTGAACGTCTTGTGCAGCAGATACCAGACCGTCAGTCCCTTGAGCATCAGCACCGCGCCCTGCTCATAGGTGATGTGGTCGGGCAGCTTGACCAGGCGCTGCCAAGCGATATTGCGCTCGGTCGCGTAGCCGCCCAGATTTTCGTAGTAGGCGACGCGGTCGCCGGGATGAAAATTCGTGACGCCCGGCCCTACGGCGATCACCTCGCCTGCCGCCTCGTTGCCGGTGATGAACGGCAGGCCGGGCGCCTTGTACAGTCCGGTGCGGTAGTACACGTCGATGAAGTTCAGGCCGATCGCGTGCTGGCGGATGCGGACCTCGCCGGGGCCGGGCGCGGCGACGTCGACCGGCTCATAGACGAGCACCTCGGGGCCTCCCACCTTGTGCACGCGCACCGCCTTGGTCATCCCGCCATCTCCCTTCGGACTCTCCATCGCCGCGTCCGAGAATCCGGCGAAAGAACTTCCGACAGTTACCTGATTCTCATCGGACATCCGGCTCCGTTGAAGGAGCCGGACTCCGGCCGCGCATCGGGCGCTGCCGGCGGCAAAAGCGAAGTCGATCGCGACGGCCTTGTCAACTCGGCACCTGTCAGGCGTTGCGCTTCCTGCGGTTGCGCGAGGCCATCACGTTGAAGGCTTCGACCGCCAGCGCAAAGACAATCGCGAAGTAGATGTAGCCGCGCGGGATGTGGAACTTGAAGCCGTCGGCGACCAGCGCGACGCCGATCAGGAGCAGGAAAGCGAGCGCCAGCATCTTGGTGGTCGGATGGTTCGCCACGAAGCGAGCGACCGGTCCGGAGGACACGTACATGATGACCATGGCGATGATGACGGCGGCGATCATGATCTCGAGATCCTGGGCCATGCCGATCGCCGTGATGATCGAGTCCAGCGAGAACACGAGATCGATGACGATGATCTGTACGATCACCCAGAAGAACTTGTTGGTGCCGCCGCCCTGCGACCCGCCGTCCTCACGCGCCTCGACCTCGGCATGGATCTCATGCGTGGCCTTGGCGATCAGGAACAAGCCGCCGGCGATCAGGATGATGTCGCGCCAGGAGAAGCCGACGCCGCCGATCGTGAGCACCGGCTGCGTCAGCCCGATCAGCCAGACCAGCACGCTGAGCAGCACGATGCGGAAGATCAAGGCCAGCGCCAGCCCGACCTGCCGGGCGCGTGTCGCCTGCGGCTGCGGGATGCGCGAGGTGATCACCGACAGGAAGATGACGTTGTCGATGCCGAGAACGATCTCGAGGGCGGTCAGGGTGAGCAGCGCCGCCCACGCTTCGGGACTGGTCAGAAGGTCGATCATGCTTTCAAGGATCTCAACAGGCGGATCGCGGAGTCGCTCGCGACGATGTAGAGGGCGATCGCGCACAACAGCGTCGTCACGATCGGGTCCACGGCGAAGTTGTTTCCCAGCACATCGATGACCAGGACGCCCCAGAGCGCGACCAGCGGCAGCGTCAGCCAGCGCAGCCGTTCGACGCGCACCGGGTGGATGACATGGAATGGGACGAAGGTCAGCGCGATCAGGACCGCGAGCCCCAAGGTCGCCAACGATGGCGAGGGATGCAGCAGGAACAGGTAGAATGCCGCGATATTCCAGAGTCCCGGAAAGCCGCGAAAATGATTGTCGTCGCTCTTCATGCGGCGATCGGCGAAATACAGCGCGCCGGTGACGGCGATGCCGACGCCGATGACCGGCGCGGCGAGCGGCAGCAGCATCCCGCTGGCGGTGATGGCGTAGGCCGGCACGAACACATAGGTCGTGAAATCCACTACCAGATCGAGCACGTCGCCCGACCAGTCCGGCTGCACATGGACGACGTCGAGCCGACGCGCCAGCGGCCCGTCGATGCCGTCGATGACGAGCGCGACGCCGAGCCACCAGAACATCGCTGTCCAATGCTCGCGCACGGCCTCGAGCAGCGCGAGGAGCGCGACGCCCGCACCGAGCGCGGTGAAGACGTGCACCGAGAACGCCGCGGCGCGATGGGCGGGCGTTGCGGCCACCCTGCTCTCTGGTCTCAACTGATCCATGCGGCGCCAGTGCTATCAGGAATCGGAGCCAATTGCATATCCGCCGTTGCGGCGATGCGCCGCGCAGGCTCACGCAATACTCTTGAAAAAGCCCCGCAGGAACGTCAAATGTTCCCGCATGAGCAACACAGACGCCAGCTTTGACGTCATCGTCGTCGGCGGCGGGCCCGCCGGGCTCGCCGCCGCCGTTGCCTTGTCGCAGACCGGGGCGCGGACGGCGCTCGTGGCCCGCAAGGCCCCGTATGCAGACAACCGCACCACCGCCCTGCTCGGCGGCTCGGTCGATTTCCTCGACGAGATCGGCGTCTGGTCATCGTGCCGTGACCGCGCCGCCGGCCTGAAGGCGATGCGGCTGGTCGACGATACCGGCCGGCTGATCCGGGCCCCGGAGGTGCGCTTCGTCGCCGACGAGATCGGTCTCGACGTGTTCGGCTACAACATCGCCAATGCCGTCCTGGTCGAGGCGCTGGAACAACGCGCCGGCGAGATCGACGGCCTGGTGCGGATCGCCGAGGATGCGGAAAGCGTCCGCAGCGATGCCGATGCGGTGACCGTCACCAGCGCATCGGGCCGCGTGCTGACGGCGCGGCTCGTGATCGGCGCCGATGGCCGGCATTCGCTGTGCCGCGAGGCCGCCGGTATCGGCGTGAGCCGGCGCACGCTGCAACAGTCGGCGCTGACCTTCAACATCACCCATGCGCGGCCGCATCACAACGTGTCGACGGAATTCCACACGCCGCAGGGACCTTGTGTGTTCGTGCCGCTGCCGGGCGACCGCTCCAGCGTCGTCTGGGTCGCAGCCCCGAAGGAGGCCGACCGGCTGTTCGCGCTCGACGACGATGCCCTGTCGGCAGCGGCCGAGCGGCAGTCGCATTCGATCTTCGGCCGCGTTCGCGTCGAGCCGGGCCGCCATGTGTTTCCGCTCGCGATCGAGCGGCCCCTGCGCTACGCGCAAAACCGCATCGTCCTGGTCGGCGAGGCCGCGCATGTGGTGCCGCCGATCGGTGCCCAGGGACTGAACCTCGGCCTGCGCGACGGCATCGACATCGCCGATGTCGTGCGCAAGGCCAATGCGGCCGGCGAGGATATCGGTGCGCCGCAGGTGCTCGCGCGCTATGGTGCGGCGCGCCGCGCCGACATCCTGAGCCGCACCTTCGCCATCGACGTCGCCAACCGCTCGCTGCTCAGCGATCTCCTGCCGATGCAGTCGCTGCGCGCCGTCGGCATGCACCTGATCGGCGGCATCGGCCCGCTGCGGCGGCTCGCGATGCGCGAGGGCCTGGCGCCGTCATGGAGAGCCACGCGCAGGGCCGGTTGAGCACCGTCAGGGAAACACCAGCCGGCCACTCTGGATCAGCCACATCACGCTGGTCAGGGTGATCACCGAGGCGAAGGTACCGATCAGCACCGCCGACGAGGCCGGCTCGATCCAGCTGTCATTCTGGCGCGCGATCACGAACACGTTGAGCGCCGGCGGCAGCGCCGCCATCAGCACCGCAGTCGCGGCCCAGGGCTGCGCGAACGGCCCGAACAGCAGCATCAGCCCGAACGACAGCAGCGGGTGGACGACGAGCTTCACCACGGTCAGGACCGGCACCTCCCAGGGCAGCCGCTCGAACGGGCGCAGCGCCACGGTCACGCCGAGCGCGAACAGCGCCGTCGGCGCAGCGGCGTTCTGCAGGAACTGCAGGGTGCGATCGAGCACGGTCGGCGGATGCAGCTGAAACGCGGCCGCCAGGATGCCGGCTGCCGTCGCCATGATCAGCGGGTTCTGCAGAATCTGGCGCAGCACGGTGCGCAGCGCGTGCGCCACCGAGGCGTGGTCGCGCTCGGTCAGTTCGACGAGCAGCGGCACGATCGAGAACAGGAAGATGCTGTCGCAGCAGAAGATCAGCGCGGTCGGCGCCGCCGCCTTGGTCCCGAGCACGGCCAGCGCCAGCCCCGGCCCCATATAGCCGATATTGCCGTAGCCACCCGCGAGCCCGGCCATGGTCGCCTCGCGCAGCGACAGCCGCCCGATGGCCTTGCCGAGCACGAGCGCCAGGGCGAAGGTGAGCATGGTGGCGAGCGTCGTTGCAACCAGGAAGGGAGGGTTGCTCAACTCCGTGAACGGTGTGCGCGCGATGAGGTTGAACATCAAGGCGGGCAGCGAGACGTAGAGCAGGAAGAAGTTCATCCAGGCGAGCCCGGCTTCGGGCAGCCTCCTCCACTTACCGCAGGCGAAGCCTATGAAAACGACGCCGAAATAAGGCAGGGCCAGGTTGAGAATGTCGAACATGGGCTCGGAGGATGACCACTGGGGGGCCTGGGAAGGGCCTGGAATGCGGGGGCGTCGCGGCTTGACGCGAATCGGATTGGTCTAGATCAAATCCGCCCGCGGGGCACTAGCATCGCTCCCCATCCTGGTCTATTCGACTGGGATGATCAAAGCGCGAACTGCCAAGTTTCAGATCGGCCAGATCGTCCGGCATCGGGTGTTCTCGTTCCGGGGCGTGATTTTTGACATCGATCCGGAGTTCAACAACACTGAGGAATGGTGGTTGTCGATTCCCGAGGAGGTCCGTCCGCACAAGGACCAGCCATTTTATCACCTGCTGGCCGAGAACGCGGAATCCGAATACGTCGCCTATGTCTCCGAGCAGAACCTGGTTCCCGACGAGTCCGGCGAGCCGATCCGCCATTCCCAGGTTGCGGAGATCTTCATCAAGGACAAGTCGGGCGGCTATCGTCCGCGCAATCCGCTGATGAACTGACCTGTCGACCGGAGGGTTTCAACCCAGCGCCGTCGGCGCAGGCTTGATCTTTGGTCCCGGCGCGCAAGTTCCCCTCACATCCGTTCGCAGAACGAAAAAGGCGCTCCGAGTGGAGCGCCCTTGATTTTGCGGAATGGACCCGACCGGCGTTACTGCTTCGCCTGCGGCTGGCCTGGCTGGGTCTGCTCGAGCTTCTTGCGCTGCTCCTCGGCGCGCTTCTGCAGCTCTTCCTGCAGCTTCTTCTGGGTCTCCTCGAACTGCTTCGGGTCGGTCGGCGGGCCATCATAGGCTTTGGCGAAGCTGCTGTTGCCTTCCTGCAGCGGCAGCGGCAGCGTCAGCGCGGTGCCGTTCGAGTTGATCGCCTGGACAAACAGGGTCTGGCCCTTCTTCAGGTTGTTCACGAACTCAGGCGTGGCTTCGTAGTCCGACATGCAGCCGTTCTGGAAGCAGATGACGTATTTGCCTTCCATGAACTGGTTGTTGTCGATGACGATGCGGGTTCCGGGCTGGAGCTGCATGCCGAGCGGCAGCGTCACGCGCAGGATCTTCTTCGGCTCGCCTTCAGGCTCGATGATGACGGCTGCAACCACAGGCTGACCGGATTCGATGCGGCCGTCCTTGCCGATGAAGCAGACCTGCTTGGCGTTGGCATCCTGCCCCTTCAGGCAGAACTTGGTCCACGGCGCGTAGATCAGCTGCGGCATCTCCTGCTGAGCCTGGGCCTGAGGCTGGCCGCCGGCGGGAGGAGTTGCAGGGGCCTGAGCGGCCGGAGCGGGAGCCTTGGGAGCGGCAGCCGGAGCCTTCGCCTTCGGCGCTTGAGCCTGCGCAACCGAAGGAGCGAAGGAAACGGCCAGCGCGGTGACCGCGAGCAGCGCGACGAGCCGCCCACGCGGCCCAACCGACGAGGCCAAGTCACGGAAATTCATTGCGGAAAACCCTTTCTGAACGGCAGCGCCCGAGACCGCCAAAGGCGCCACACCAAGCCGTTGAAGCGGCTGTCTCCTCAGGAAATGAGGCGGTTAAGTGACAGGCGTTGCCGCCCTCACTCAATCGCCCGCCTTCTTAACGCGGTGCGCGGAAGAATCAATGCCGCGAGACCATGTCGAAGCCGCGGTCTAGCGCTGGCGAGCCTGTGGTAAAAGCCCCTTGTGACCTGTTCCGAATCAAATGCTTGCGCCCCGATCCTGATGCTGCAGCGCATGTTCAGCGCGGCCGCGAGATGGGCCGCCGTGATTCTGGCATTGTTGCCCGCGGTCTACACTCCCACGGCGAACGCGGCAGAAACTGCGGCGATCGCCATGCATGGTCACCCAGCCTTGCCCGCCGACTTCGACCACATGGCGTACGCGAATCCCGACGCGCCCAAGGGCGGTCGTCTGGTCTGGGGACTGCTCGGCACCTTCGATAGCCTCAACCCGTTCATCGTCCGCGGCATCGCGGTGCAGCAAATCCGCAGCTATGTGGTCGAGAGCCTGCTCACTCGCGGCAATGACGAGCCGTTCACGCTGTATGGCCTGCTGGCGAAAACCGTCGAGACCGACGAGAACAGGACCTATGTCACCTTCCGGCTCGACCCGCGTGCCCGCTTCTCCGACGGCAGCCCGGTGCTTGCCGAGGACGTCGCGTTCTCCTTTGCGCTGCTGCGCGATCACGGCCGCCCCAACCACCGGCAGTTCTACGGCAAGGTCGCCAGGACCGACGTGCTCGACCCGCTGACCATCCGGTTCGATTTCGGCGGCGCCGAGGACCGCGAGCTGCCGCTGATCCTCGGCCTGATGCCCATTCTGGCGAAGCGCGCGACGGACGTGGCGAGCTTCGAGGACACGACGATGACCGCGCCGCTCGGGTCAGGCCCGTATCGTGTCACGGCGGTACAGCCGGGATCCAGCGTCACCCTCACCCGCAATCCGGACTATTGGGGACGCGACCTGCCGGTCAACCGCGGATTGTGGAACTTCGACGAGATCAGGCTCGATTACTACCGCGAGTCCAATGGACAGTTCGAAGCCTTCAAACGCGGGCTGTACGACTTCCGCGTCGAGACCGAGCCGCTGCGCTGGCACGACGGGTACGATTTCCCGGCCGCGCGCAATGGCGAGGTCATCCGCGACAGCTTCACCTCGGGGATGCCGCAGCCCTCGCAGTTCCTGGTGTTCAACACGCGGCGGCCGGTGTTCGCCGACGTGAAGGTGCGCCGTGCGCTGACGCTGCTGTTCGATTTCGAATGGATCAACCGCAACTACTTCTTCGGGCTGTACCGCCGCAGCGGTGGCTATTTCGCCGGATCCGAGCTTTCGGCCTATGGACGTCCAGCCGATGCGGCCGAACTCGAGCTGTTGAAGCCGTACGCCGCGCAGATCCCCGCCGACATCCTGGACGGCAGCTACCGCCTGCCGATCACCAACGGGTCCGGCCGCGACCGCGCAACGCTGAAGGCGGCGCTCGATCTGCTGAACGAGGCTGGCTATGGCTTCGACGGGACGGTCTTGCGGCATCGGACGACGCGGGCCCCCCTCGCCTTCGAGATCCTGGTCACGACGCGCGATCAGGAGCGTCTTGCACTGGCTTACGCCGGCAGTCTCAAGCGGGCCGGCATCAATGCTTCGATCAGGGTCGTCGATCCCGTGCAGTTCGACCAGCGCCGCCTGAGCTTCGAGTTCGACATGATCCAGAACCGCTGGGACCAGTCGCTGTCTCCCGGCAACGAGCAGGCGTTCTATTGGGGCAGCGAGGCCGCCGACCGCACCGGAACCCGCAACTACATGGGCGCCAAGGATCCTGCGATCGACGCCATGATCGCGGCGCTGTTGCGCGCCCGCGACAGGCCGGAATTTATCTCGACGGTTCGCGCATTGGACCGTACCCTGATGGCGGGGTTCTACGCTATTCCAGTGCTCAATGCCGCCGAGGAATGGATTGCTCGGTGGAATCGTATAGAACGGCCAAAGAGGACGGCTTTGACGGGAGCGCTCCCGGAGAGCTGGTGGCAGCGGCCGGAGCCGGCACAGAAGTGACCAATCGGGGCAATTGGTCGTGGCCGGGTCCGTGAAAGTACGGGGCAACAGGTGAATCAGGCCAATACGTCGCCGACGCTCGACGCGTTGTTTCAACGCATCCTGGCGCGCAAGCCGGATGCGGTTGCGCTGGTCGATCCGATCAACAAGCAGCGCGTCGCCGGGCGGCCGCCGATGCGCCTGACCTATGCCGAAGCCGATCGCGTGATCTCTGCGCTGGCGGCGCATTTCATCGACGCCGGCCTGCCCGCTCATTCGGTGATCGCGGTCCAACTGCCCAACACCATCGAGTTCGTGCTGACGGTGCTGGCCGCGCATCGCGCCGGCCTCGTGGTCGCCGTGTTCCCGCTGCTGTGGCGTCAGTCGGAGCTCGTGGCGGCGCTGAACCGCACCAGCGCGCGCGCCATCGTCACGATGTCGAAGATCGACGGCGTGATCCACTCCGATCTCGCGATGAACGCGGCGGCGGAGGCGTTCTCGATCCGCCACGTCTGCGGCTTCGGCTCCGACCTGCCGGAGGGCATGTATTCGCTGGACCAGTCGATCGCAAAACCCTCGCGTTCGACGCGCGGGATGATGCCGGACGGCCGCAAGGCCGCGATCGTCTCGTTCGACGTGACCGCCGACGGCTTCCGCGCCGTCCCGCGCACCCATTTGAGCCTGATCGCCGGCGGGCTCGCCGTCTCGCTCGAGAGCGATCTGCCGCAGGGCGTGAACATGATGTCGGCCTTCCTGCCGTCGTCATTCGCCGGTCTCGCCGCTTCGGTCGTGACATGGCTGTTGTCCGGCGGCACCCTTGCGCTACATCACCCGTTCGACGCCGATGCGCTGGAACAGCAGCTCGCGGAGCTGGCCTGCGATACGCTGATCGCCCCGGCCCAACTCGCCTTGCGTCTCGACGAGGGCGACCTCGCCGCGCGGCTGCCGAACCTGCGCTATGTGCTCGGCCTGTGGCGCGCGCCCGAGCAGGTCGCGTCGAGCGCATCGTGGAAGACGCGCGACATCGAGCTCACCGATGTCTATCTGTTCGGCGAAGCCGGCCTGTTCGCGGTGCGCCGCACCGCGGCCGACGGCAGCCCGGGCCCGGTCAAACCGGGACGCCAGGGCGCGCCGCGCGAACAGCCGGGCTCGTCGATCGCCGGCGAGATCCTGGTGACGCCGAAGGGCACGCTCGGACTGCGTGGGCCCATGGTCGTGCTGGCCGCCTACGCGCCACCGCCGCCGCCAAGCGACTCGCTGCTGCCGGCAGCGCCGCGCGACTACGTCGACACCGAATACGCCGTGCGTTTCGACCGCGCCCAGGACACGATCTCGATCACGGCGCCGCCGGCAGGCGTGATGGCCGTGGGCGGCTACCGCTTCCTCGCGCAAGATCTGCACGAATGGTCACGGCGGCTCGGCCAAGGCGCGCTGCTCACCGCTCTGCCCGACCGTCTCAGCGGTCACCGCCTCGCGGGCCGCGCGATGGACAATGCGCGCGCACGGGAAGCGCTCGCCGAACTCGGACTCAATCCGCTGATGGTCGAGGCCTTCCGCGATCGCGCCAGCTCGGGCGGTTGATATTGCCGCGTTGGCCAGGTCGTCGATCCGGTGCGCCCGCGAGAAGGGCGCGCGCTCTGACAGGGGAACCGGTGCGTTCGGAACAGTGTTGACGCCGCGTTAACGGGAGCGACCTAGGATCGCACGTTGTCATCAGCGTATCCTGAGTTCCCTGGATGTCCCAACAAGGCCCGCTTCTCATCGTCTCTCCTTCCACGCGGCCTTCGCTGACGGCTGCCCTCGCGGCGGCGCAGATTCTCCCCTCCGTCGAAACGCGCTGGACCGATGCGCTGAGCGCGATGTCCAAGGTGCAGCCGGCCGCAGTGGTGGCCGTGATGGAGGGCGCTGATGCGGCCGAGCTTGCGGCGCTCTCGCGTCATATCGGCGCGCGAAAGCCCTACGTGCCGCTGATCGCAATCACGCCGGGTGACGCAACCCTGCCCGATCACGCTCTTCCCCTGCAGGACAGCGACAACCACGAACGGCTACTGGCGCGACTGCGCGCCGCCCTGCGTGTCCGCACTCTGCACACCACCGTATTGCGCCGTCTCGACGAGAAGAAGACGCCCGACGCCGCGCTGCCGGAAACAGATCCGCTCGATGATGCGACCGTGCTACTGCTCGGCCGCGGCACCTCTCTGCCCGGCCTCTCGGTTGCGCTCGGCGAGCGCATGGCCGTGGTCGGCGCGCTGAGCATCGAAGCCGCCGCGAAGCATCTGTCGAGCCGCGACATCGACGGGATCGTGCTCGGCGAAGGTTTTTCGCCGCGCGTGGTCGATGCGTTCCTCGCCGTCCTTGCCGAGGACACTCGCTTCCGCAACCTCGCCGTGGTCGTCACCGCCAACCAGCCGGCACCGCTGCAGGAACTCGCCAATCTCGAGATCATCGCCGGCGCTCCCGCGCACATCGCGGCCAGCGCGCTGCCCTTGATCCGCCAGCACGCCTTCGAGGCCCGCCTCAACCGCACGCTGCGCGCCATCGAAGCCGGCGGCATGCTCGATCCGCAGACCGGCCTGCTCACCCGCAACGCGTTCGCCCGCGACTTCGCCAGCGCCGTCAGCCAGACCCAGAAGAACGGCGGCAGCCTTGCCGTCGCCCGCTTCGCGTTCGATCCGGTCAATCCGCGCGCGCAGTATGACGGCGCGCGCATCATCAGCCGCCTGATGCGGCGGATGGATTTCGGCACCCACGAGGACAACGGCTCGGTCGTCGTCGTGTTCGCCGAGACCGATCTGCGCTCGGCTCACGCCATCGCGCGCCGCCTCTCCAGCGTGATGCGCCACACCTCCCACGGCAAGCGCGATACGCGCACGGAGCCTTCGGTCACCGTCGCCGCGCTGCAGGCCGGCGATACCGCCCGAAGCCTGCTGGCCCGCGTCTACGGCGAGGCGCAACGCGCGGCTTCATAGAACGATGTTGCCTGCGTCACGGGCGTCATTGCGAGTGACCTGCCACCGAACTTTCATCCAGGAGCATTTAGAGTCCTGTTGAATTTTACGCCGAGTGGCGCGGGTGCAGCAACGGGCGATTGGCGGAGCTGGTCGGGGTTGCGCAGCCGATCGCCCGTTGCGGTGAGGTTGGCGGCATAGGCCGCAAATTCTTAGGGGCAGGTCACTACATCAAAGCATATAACGTCAGATCTGAGCCCTTCGTCTGGACCAAGAAACGTCTGGACCAAGAAAAAGGCCCGGCAACGCCGCTTCAAAGACCGCCGTATCACCGAGCTATGATTCCGGGTACCAGGTCCGCTTGCGCACGCCAGTTGAAACGGTCTCGTGTGCACGCACATGGGTGCAGGTCGTGATAACGAGCGCAAGCCGGCTGCACTGCCAGTCAGCGCCGAGCGCGGCGCTAGTGGGTGACGTCAGGTTGACCGACAATAATGCCGCTACGCAGGCAAACATCACACACGCCGCGATCAGCACCGCTCCCTTGTGGGTCCTTGGGTGGGAAATCATGGCCTTGGCTCCTCTGTACGATGGCCGGAAGAATAAAGGGCAGGCTCCACGGTCCTTGTGATCTAATTCACGACCTGACCCACAGTTTTCGCTGGTGGCCCGAAGGCGTGCTCATTGCTGGCACTGGACCAGCGCCGCAGCCGGACTCGCGCACCGGAGCAAACAGCATCCTTATTCGGCCACCTCGTCGGCCCGAGGCGGGCGACGTGGGCGGAATGTCAACGCCGAGCGCCTTGGCTGGCTTGAGATTGACGACCAGCTCAGACCTGGTTGTCTGCTCGACGGGCTTCGCGTCCGGCTGCTGCCTCGGCTTGATCTTGATCAAGTTCAGCAGCGTCGCCGCCACGATCATCACCAGGACGCCACCAACACTGAGCGCGATCTGCATCGTCAGCCCCTCCGAGCTGCCGAGCAGCGCCAGGCGGCTGGCGAACGTCAGCAGAACGCCGAGGCAGTAGATTGGCAGCGAATTCTGGCCACAGAGAATGGCGCCGCGCATCATCGCCGTCGTCAGCCCCCGCCAATTGCGAGGCACTAACCATACCACCAAAACCGCAAGGGCCAAGAAATGCAGCAGTCGCAATGGATCGAGATTCGATTTGTCCATCGGGTAAAGCAGCGTCAGCAGCGCCTGCGGGACCAGCGCTTCCAGCGGTTTGATGCTCCAGCTCAATGCGATGATGAGGCTGAACACCAGATAGAGAGCGGCAGCCACAAGCGCGGTGCGTGAGGTCACCCATGGCCGGGCTCTCTTGTCTTCGATCATCCACCACACGCCAAGCACGACCAGCAGCTGCCACGCCAGCGGATTGAAGGCCCAGTGGCCGTTCGGCCATGCCGGGATGCTCCAGCCGAAGACGTGCACCAGTGCGTAAAGCAACAGCGACGCGCCGAGCGTTGTGTTCGGCGCTCGCAGCAGCAGCCACAGCAGCGGCGCGAACAAAAGGTGATAAAGCACGAAGAGCGGCAAGACGTCGGTGTTGACGGGGCAGTATTGCAGGATCGCCGCGTGCGCGAGCGTCACGCCCGGCTGTTCCAACAGAATGCGCGTATTGCTCTCGTCGGCAAGATGGCCGCCGCCTGCGAGGTGAACCATGATGGCGCAGGCGAGCGTGAGCAGCAGAAATGCGACATAAATATCCCAGCTTCGCCACAGCGTCCGGCCGATCACGCCGGTCCAGCCCCCGCAGCGCCATGCCTTGCCGTAGGCCAACGTGCAGGTTACGCCCGACACGAACATGAACACTTCCGCGGCATCGCTGAAGCCGTAGTTCCGCAGCGTCAGCCAGCTCCCGATGTTGTTGGGGACATGATCAAGAAAGATGCACCAGAGCGCGATGCCGCGGCAGGCATCAATGCGCAAATCGCGGCCGTAGCCTTTCAGCTCCGGCAACGCGCCTACCGATGGCTTCAGGTCGGCAGTTCGATCATGCATCTGATTGCCCGTCCGGCGTACGAGTACGCTTCAAGAGGGACCGAATTTGCACCGCCGCGCTGCCGGATCGTGACAACGCCGCAATCTAGATCTGCTTCACGCCGACCCCGCCACGAACGCTATTACGATAACGATCATATGGCGGCGCTTGGTAGAACCTGCTGGCGCGTGAGTTTGACGATCATCGTTCAAACGGCACAGCGCGTAAATCAGCCGGAGGTCCACAGAGAGAGGTTCCTAGGTCCTATGATCAAGGTACCGTACAGATCTCGGCATCAATCACCTTTGCCTACAGGCGAAGGAGACTCTGAGTCCCACGACTTTCGTGGTCCGTACTCGCGCTCCTACCGTGAGTTGATTACAATTACACCACACAACGGCATTCGGCTCCTGCCTTGAGTGCCCGGCGGCGAACCGCTGGTTGGGCCAAGGATGATGGTGGATGGACGGTATCGGGAGCCAGTCTTCCGCCAGCTTCTTCCTCGCCAAAGACCCGAAGGTGGGTGTATATTTTTTAAGTTGGATCTCCGTGCAATGAGATGACGGAGAGCTTTTATGAAAGTTCTTATTGTCGACGATCATGCGTTAATCCGCGAGGCGTTGCACGCTGTCGTGAAACAACTGAAGCGAGACTCCGTCATTTTTGAAGCTTCGAACGGCCGTGAGGCAGTGCACATAGTCGAGGAACATCCTGACATCAGCCTCATTTTGCTTGATATCAATTTGCCTGATCGAGATGGCTTCTCTGTCCTCCGCGAACTGCGTGACCGCTATGCGACCATTGCTATCGTCATGCTCTCGTCCTCGGATGAACAAGATACAGTCAAGCGCGCTTTCAAACTTGGCGCTCTGGGTTTCATCCCGAAAACGACCGAACGTGAGGTCATGCTCAACGCCATCAAGTTGGTGTTTTCTGGCGGCATTTACATTCCCTCGGAGATTCTTGAGGAACCAACGTCTCCGCGGCTTACAAATAAGCTAGCGGCGCGCGACTCTCCCAAGGGTCTCGGGTTGACCGATCGGCAGATTGAAGTGCTTGCGCTCCTGATGAAGGGAAAAAGCAACAAGATCATTGCCAAGACCCTCGATATGGCCGTGCCGACAGTGAAGAACCACATCACGGTCGTTCTCAAGGCACTCAATGTAACGAGTCGCACCGAGGCAGTAATAAAAGTCGGAAAAATGGGCTGGGAATTGTCGCCGAAATCTGATTCATAACGCCGCCCCGGTGTCTCTCCTATCGTCTTGATCCCTCAAGAACTCTTGCATGACAGCGCGGAGCCGCATTGGGTCGACAGGTTTGTGCAGCAAAATGTACCCTCTATCCTTAGCGTCACGTAATGGTTCGGGTGCCGTATCGCCGCTGGTGAGGATAGCTGGAATTGATGAGCCAAACGCCGCACTAATTTGTTCAACTGCTCGGATCCCGGTCTTTCCGCTCGCAAGATGATAATCCGAGATTATAAGATCGAGGCGTTGCTGGCGCTCAGCCAGTCGGATAAGCGCAGCTTCGTCGGATCCGGCGGTAAGGACGGAGTATCCCCATTTGCCAAGCAATCCGCCCGTCTCCTCTCGCACAATTGGAGCATCGGCAATAACAAGAATTACCTTGCCTTCGACCGCAACGACTGCGGGGCGAGGTGTGTCGACGGGCTCAGTGGACGTGACGCATTTATCGGCCATCGGAATCAAGATTGCGAATCGCGAACCTCGGCCCACGGTCGAAGCTAAGTCGACTTGATGGTTGAGAAGTACGCGAAGCCTGTCGACAATAGCCAGGCCGAGCCCCAGGCCGCCGTACCGGTTCCGTTCTGGGCCGGGTAGTTGAAAAAACTCGCCAAAGATATTCTGCTTCTGATCCTCAGGAATGCCGGGACCGCTATCCCATACTTCGATACGCAACATTTCACCGCGCCGACGACATCCGACGATGATCCCGCCTCGTAACGTATAGCGCACAGCATTGGATACCAGATTGAGCAGTATGCGTTCGAGCAGCATGGCGTCGCTCCGCACCCAGGCATCACTTCGCCGAACGCGTAGACGCAAGCCTTTTTCTCGCGTTGCCTGATCAAACGTAGTCTCAATTGTTTGCAACAGGCGCGCGATTGGGAATTCAGTAATTTTGGGTGTAAGGATTCCAGCATCGAGCCTGGAAATATCCAGGAGCGAGTTGAACATTTCATCCATTTCTTTGCGCGTTGCATCGATCCGCTCGATCGTCTTTGTCCTTTCCCCCGATTTGAGCGGCGTGCGCAGCTGGGCAACGAACAGGCCTAGTGCATGTAATGGCTGCCGCAAATCATGGCTTGCCATGGCAAGAAAGCGCGATTTTGCTGCATTGGCGAGCTCCAGCTCTTGCGTACGCTCTGCAACCTTCCGTTCGAGTTCCATCTGCGAGTGGCGCAGACTTTCCTCCGCTTTCTTGCGCACCTCGACGTCGGCGCTCAGTAACAAGCTTGGAACGGTAATACTGATCAAGAACATCAACACCAGCAGGAATGAAACGTTGAGATCCACGGTCGTGAAGGGGCCGCCGCCCGTGAGCGTCCCCCAAATCGTGATCCCCGCAAGCACCAGCGCAACCGTTGCGGTGTCACGTGGACCGCGGCGCAGCGCCGCCCACAACATTGGCAGGATCGCAAGAAAACCCAGTGGATTTCGGCTCGGCGTTTGCTCGATCAGGGGGCTGAAAGCAATGAGTCCAACAGCCGCCGCTGTTGCGAGGACGCCGACCGTCTCCAAAAATTCCTTGCGGTTGAAAGCATGGTAGGGGCTTGATGCCCAAAGCACGATAACGGGGGCAATGACCAGCGCGCCGGTCACATCTCCCAGCCACCATGTGACCCAGGCGTTTGCGAAATTCGTCCGTTCGATGTACCCGGCGGTTGCCAGGCTGGACAGTCCAATGGTGGCGCTGATCGGTGTCGCGATCACGAGGCAAATCAGGGTAAACTTCGCGACAGAATTTGGTGTCGAAAACGTATTACATCCGCTCGACCATCGATTGATGAGGTAAACGCCAACAACGGCTTCAAGAGAGTTACCGGTCGCAATCGCAATTGCGGTGGCAACCGAGCCGGCGGTCGCCGCATTGGCGATCACCGCCGCCGTGAAAATTGCGGGCCAAGTCCGATATCCCCACAACAGCACCGCCGCCAGCGCGACACCTGTCGGTGGCCAAATTGGCGTTGCACTGGGATGAATAGAGGCGAGAGCAAGGCCACCTTTTGCCAGGGCGAAATAGATCAGTCCAATTGCGACCAGACCGCTGGCATAGCTAATGCCTCGGCGGAAATTTATCTCCGGCGATAGTGATCGTGGATCGGACATCGTCGATGCCTGGACCAGGCAGTTGGATCGCCCCCCACAACTGACCTTTGATCTTCTTAATGAAGATCTGCGAAACATTAATCCTCTTTAGGGACTCGTGCGACCATCTCAAGGTTGCACACGCGTTCGAGCCGGACTTAGCTAGCGCTCGCATGAGGCCGATACGGGCGAGCATCGCAGGCCCGCCGTGTTCTGCAACTGACCTGCCACCGAAGTTTCATCCAGGAGCATTTAGAGTCCTGTTGGGTTTTAAGCCGAGTGGCGCGGGTGCAGCAACGGCGATTGGCGGAGCTGGTCGGGGTTGCGCCGCCGATCGCCCGTTGCGGGGAGGTTGGCGGCATAGGCCGCAGGGGTCTGGTATTTCAGTGAAGAGTGCGGCCGCTCGCCGTTGTAGTCCGTGACCCAGGCGGCGAGCTTGCGCCGCGTGTCGTCGAGGCCGAAGAACAGCGTTTCGTTCAAGAACTCGTCGCGCATCCGGCCGTTGAAGCTCTCGACAAAGGCGTTCTGGATCGGCTTGCCGGGCGCGATGAAGTGCCAGTCGATGGCGTTGTCCTTGCACCAGGCCAGCATCGCATTGCAGGTGAACTCGGTGCCGTTGTCCGAGACGATCGAACCCGGCTTGCCGCGTCGGGCGACGATAGTGGTCAGCTCCCGCGCCACCCGCCGGCCCGAGATCGAGGTGTCAGCGATCGCTCCCAGGCTCTCCTTGGTGACGTCGTCGACGATGTTGAGGATACGGAAGCGCTGTCCTGGGGCGAACTGGACACGTCCATGCCGCCAAACTTGGTCTTCCAATTGTAGAACGTCGCCTCCGAGATCCCGTGCTTGCGGGCAAGATCAGCCGTCTTCGCGCCGGCCTCGTGCTCTTTCAAAACCGCGATGGTCTGCTCTTCCGTGAACCGTTTACGCTTCATCTGTCCGTCCGTCGTCAGGCCGGACTCTAAATCCTTCTGGAGGAAATTCTTAGGGGCAGGTCACGAGGAGCAAAGCGACGAAGCAATCCAGAATTCTGGCGTGGCTTCTGGATTGCTCCGCTTCGCTCGCAATGACGGAACGTCGGCTTGGCCACGATCTCAACCAAACACGTACATCTTCAGATCGCGCATTCGCCTCACTCGTCTGATCTGATCATCGGACGGGGCGTGTGGCGTCTTGTGAAGCGGAGCGTTGCGATGCAGAACAGACAATCTCGCGATCAGACCGACTGGATCAGCGTGATCGCGATCGTCTCAGTCTTCACGATCGCCAGCCTTGCGTTGCATTTCGGCTGGATGCTTCGCTAACGCTCCATTCTGCTACGCCGCTTTCTTCTTCTCCGCGAGGTCGGCGAGTTCCTTCAGGATATCGGTGGTGCCGGCGAGCCGCTCCTCGGGCGTCTCCCAGACCTGCAGGAACACGACCTTCATGTCGGGGCGCACCTTGGCGGCCTGGCCGTGGCGCTTGATGAAGGCGACGAGACGATCGGGATAGGCGAAGCTGTTGTCGCGGAAGGCGATGACCGCGCCCTTCGGGCCGGCATCGACCTTCTCGACATTGGCCCTGCGACAGTAGTTCTTGATCGCGGCGACCTTGAACAGATAGCGCGTCTCGTCCGGCAGCTTGCCGAAGCGGTCGCGCAGCTCGGCCGCGAAGTTGTCGATCTCGTCGTCGGTCTCGAGATCGGCGAGCCGACGGTACAGCGACAGTCGCACCGAGAGGTCGGAGACGTAGTCCTCGGGGATCAGCACGGGCATGCCGATGGTGATCTGGGGCGACCAGCGGTCGACGGTCGGCTCGGTGATGCCCGCCTTGAGGTTCTCGATCGCCTCCTCCAGCATCGACTGATAGAGCTCGAAGCCGACCTCCCTGATGTGGCCGGACTGCTCGTCGCCGAGGAGGTTGCCGGCGCCTCGGATGTCGAGGTCGTGGCTGGCGAGCTGGAAGCCGGCCCCCAGCGTCTCCAGCGACTGCAGCACGCCCAGGCGCTTTTCGGCCAGTGGGCTGATCTTGTGCGTCGACGGCAGGGTGAACAGCGCATAAGCGCGCAGCTTGGAGCGGCCGACGCGGCCGCGCAGCTGATAGAGCTGGGCAAGGCCGAACATGTCGGCACGGTGCACGATCAGCGTGTTGGCGCGGGGAATGTCGAGGCCGGATTCGACGATCGTGGTCGACAGCAGGATGTCGAACTTGCCGTCGTAGAACGCCCCGATGATGTCCTCGATCACGGTCGGCGCCATCTGGCCGTGCGCGACGGCGACCTTCATCTCCGGCACGGTCTTGTCGAGGAACTCCTTGACCTCGGCGAGATCGTCGATGCGCGGCACGACGTAGAACGCCTGACCGCCGCGATAGCGCTCACGCAGCAGGGCCTCGCGGATCATCACGGGGTCGTGCGGCGCGACGAAGGTGCGAACGGCGAGACGATCGACTGGCGGCGAGGCGATGATCGACAGCTCGCGCACGCCGGTGAGTGCGAGCTGCAAGGTGCGCGGGATCGGCGTCGCCGACAGGGTCAGCACATGCACCTCGGCGCGCAGCTGCTTCAGCCGCTCCTTGTGGCTGACGCCGAAATGCTGCTCCTCGTCGACGATGACGAGGCCGAGATCGCGGAACTTGATCGCCTTGCCGAGCAGCGCGTGGGTGCCGACGACGATGTCGACCGAGCCGTCGGCGAGGCCCTTCTTGACCTGATTGAGTTCCTTGGTCGAGACGAGACGCGAGGCCTGCGCGACGTTGACCGGAAAGCCCTTGAAGCGCTCAGCGAAAGTCTTTGCATGCTGGCGCGCGAGCAGCGTGGTCGGCACGACGACTGCGACCTGCTTGCCGTCGAGCGCGACGGCAAAGGCGGCGCGTAGCGCCACCTCGGTCTTGCCGAAGCCGACGTCGCCGCAGACCAGCCGGTCCATCGGACGTCCCGCTTCGAGATCGGCGAGCGTCGCCTGGATCGCGGCGAGCTGGTCCTCGGTCTCGTCATAGGGGAAGCGGGCGCAGAACTCGTCATAGAGGCCAGCCTGCACCGGCAGCTTCGGTGCCTCGTGCAGCATGCGCTCGGCGGCGATCTTGATCAGCTCGCCGGCCATCTCGCGGATGCGGTTCTTCAGCTTGGCCTTGCGCGTCTGCCAGCCGGAGCCGCCGAGCTTGTCGAGCTCGACATTGGTCTGGTCGGAGCCGTAGCGCGACAACAGCTCGATGTTCTCGACCGGCAGATACAGCTTGGTCTCGCCGGCATAGCGCAGTTCGAGACAATCATGCGGCGCGCCGGCGACCTCGAGCGTCTGCAGCCCGACGAAACGGCCGATGCCGTGATCGACATGGACCACGATGTCGCCGATCGCGAGGCTCGTCACCTCCGAGATGAAGTTGTCGAGCTTGCGGCTCGCCCGGCGCGGCCGCACCAGGCGGTCGCCGAGAATGTCCTGCTCGGAGATGACGGCGATCTGGTCGGTCTCGAAGCCGGTCTCCAGGCCGAGCACCGCGAGCATGGTCTCGTTGCGCGGCGTCGCCTGCACCACGCGCCAGGTGTTGACGCTGGTGACGTGGATCAGCTTGTGGTCCTTCAGCATGCTGGCCATGCGGTCGCGCGAGCCTTCGCTCCACAGCGCGATCACGACCTTCTTGCGCACCGATTGTAATGCCTGCACGTGGGCGACAACTGCCTCGAACACGTTGACGGCGGAATCGTTGCGCTCGGGCGCGAAATTGCGGCCCTGCCGCGCGCCGATGTCGACGACGCCGGTGCTCTCCGGCACCGCGAATGGCGTCACCCGCGCCAGCGGGACGGCGGCGAGCCGTTCAGCCCACTCCGACGACGTCAGATACAGCCGGTCAACCGTCAAAGGCTTGTAGATCGCACCGCCGCCGGGATGCTCCATCGCCTCGCGGCGCGCGTCGTAATAGTCGATAATCTGCTTGAAGCGCTCGCGCGCGGCATCCTCGCCCTGCGGCTCGATCACGATGGGCGTGTTCGGCAGATAGTCGAACAATGTCTCCATCTTGTCGTGGAACAGCGGCAGCCAGTGCTCCATGCCGGGATAGCGGCGGCCTTCGCTGACGGCCTCGTACAGCGCGTCATCGCGCTCCGGCGCGCCGAACTCGGCGACATAGCCCATGCGGAAGCGGCGGATGGTGTCGGTGACGAGCTGGAATTCCGACACCGGCACAAGGTCGAGCGAGCGCATGTCGAGCAAGGTGCGCTGCGTCTCGGCGTCGAAGGTGCGGATCGATTCCAGGCTGTCGCCGAAAAAGTCGAAGCGCACCGGCTGGTCGAGGCCGGCGGGAAACAGGTCGAGAATGCCGCCGCGCACGGCATATTCGCCGCTCTCGCGCACGGTCGACGAGCGGTGATAGCCGTTATGCTCGAGCCAGGCGACGACGGAGTCCATCGGCACGACATGGCCGGGCGCGACCGACAGCGCCTGCCCGGCCATGGTGTCGCGCGCCGGCACGCGCTGCACGATGGCGTTGACGGTGGTCAGCACGATCAGCGGCTTGTCGCTGCCGGCGAGGCGCGACAACCGCGCCAGAGTGGTGACGCGCTGGGCCAGGATACCGCCATGCGGCGAGACGCGATCGTAAGGCTGGCAGTCCCAGGCCGGGAACTGCATCACCGGCAGGTCCGGCGCGAAGAAGTCGAGCGCCCGCGCCAGCTGCTGCATCCGATTGCCGTCGCGACAGACCACGGCGAGGCTGACCGCCGGCGGCTTCGGCTTGGCCGCGACCGCCCGCGCGAGATCGGAGACGACCAGGCCTTCGGCGCCCTCGGCGACATTGGCGAGCGTCAGCGCGCGCCCCGGCGCGAGATGCTCGGCTGGCGACTTGACCGGGCTCTTCATCAATCGGCGTCCACCGCGCGGAACGCCTTGATGCGCTCGAACAATGCCGGTGTCTGCTCCGGCGGCAGCGGCCGGGCGCCGGTCACCGCGGCATAGAAATCCGGGTCCGGAACTTCCAGAAGCTGTTCGAGCTCGGCCAGCTCGCTCTCGGAGAGGCTCCCGATCTCGGCATCGGCGAAGCGGCCGAGGATCAGGTCCATCTCACGGGTGCCGCGATGCCAGCAGCGGAACAGGAGCCGCTTGCGACGGTCGTCTAGGCCTTGGCTCGATCGGGTCGTTCCGGTCATCGCGATATTCCTGCAGGACAACGCCAAAAGCCCGGACGGTGCCGGGCGCGGTTCGATATAGCGGCACGCAGCGCTCCTGTCAGCCCTCCCAGGCTGCAGAACCGGCATGCCCGGCACCTGAAACCTGAGAAAAAGACGTGGATGTCTTGGCATTCGCGGCTATTCCGGCTCTCAAACCGCTTTAAGTGTTCGGTCCATGCGCCCAAGCGTTCTCAATCCCCTGTTCGCGCCGGTCACCACCCTGTCGGGTGTCGGGCCGAAGCAGGACAAGCTGCTGCGCTACCTGCTCGGCTGCAGCGAGACGCCTCGCCTGGTCGACCTGCTCCTGCATCTGCCGGCCAGTGTGATCGACCGCCGCAACCGGCCCAAGGTGCGCGACGCCGAGGCCGGAACCATGGTGACGCTCGAAGTCACGGTCGATCGCCACCGCCCCTCGCGCAACGCCCGCGCGCCGTACCTCGTTTACGCCAGCGACGAGACTGGCGACGTCGTGCTGACCTTCTTCCGTCCCAAGGGCGACTACATCGAGAAGGTGCTGCCGGTTGGCGCCAAGCGCTACGTCTCCGGCACCGTGCAGATGTATGACGGCGTGCCGCAGATCGTGCACCCCGACCGCATCCTGGATGAAGCGGGGTTTGCAAAACTCTCCGGCATCGATCCGGTCTATCCGCTGACGGAAGGCCTCGCACTCGGATCGTTGCGGCGCGCGATCGCCGCGGCGCTGACCAAGCTGCCCGAGCTGCCGGAATGGATCAGTCCGGAGGTGCTCAGCCGCTGCGGCTTCCCGCCCTTGAAGGAGGCGCTGACGCGGGTGCATGTGCCGCAGGAGCTGACGGACATCCTGCCGGAAAACCGGTTCTGGTCGCGGCTCGCGTTCGACGAATTGCTGGCCGGCCAATTGGCGCTGGCGCTGGTGCGGGCGCAACTGCGCCGTCCTGCGGGCAACCGTCATGCCGGCGACGGTCGTCTGCGCCGCAAGATCATCGATGCCCTGCCGTACGCGCTGACGAACTCGCAAGCCCGGGCGATCGAAGCGATCGCCGCCGATCTCGAAAAGCCGGTACGGATGCTGCGGCTGCTGCAGGGCGATGTCGGTTCCGGCAAGACGGTGGTGGCGCTGCTGGCGGCGGCCGCCGTCGCCGAGGCCGGCAAGCAGGCGGCGCTGATGGCGCCGACCGAGATTCTGGCGCGCCAGCATGCCAAGACCATCACGCCGCTCGCCGAGCGCGCTGGGATGAACGTGGCAATTCTCACGGGGCGCGAGAAAGGCAAGGAGCGTCGCGACATTCTTGCACGTCTGGAGGCCGGCGAAATCGACCTGCTGGTCGGCACCCACGCGCTGATCCAGGACGACGTGGTCTTCAAGTCGCTGGCGCTCGCCATCGTCGACGAGCAGCATCGCTTCGGTGTGCGCGAGCGGCTGGCGCTGACCTCGAAGGGCGAGGCCGTCGACGTGCTCGTGCTGTCGGCGACGCCAATCCCGCGCACCCTCGTGCTGACCTATTTCGGCGACATGGACATCTCCGAGCTGCGCGAGAAGCCGGCCGGCCGGCAGCCGATCGACACCCGTGCGGTCGCCGACACCAGGCTCGGCGAGGTCATCGACGCGGTGGGGCGCGCGCTCGATGCCGGCAAGCTGGTGTACTGGATCTGCCCGCTGGTCGAGGAATCCGAGGCCGAGGGCATCGATCATCTCACCAATGCGACGGATCGCTTCGAGAGCCTGCGCGAGCGCTTCGGTGCCAAGGTCGGCCTCGTCCACGGCAAGATGAAGGGCAGCGAGAAGGACGACGTCATGGGCCGGTTCGCGGCCCATGAGCTGCGGCTGCTGGTTGCGACCACCGTGGTCGAGGTCGGCGTCGACGTGCCGGCCGCCAGCATCATGGTGATCGAGAATGCCGAGCGCTTCGGCCTCGCCCAGCTGCACCAGTTGCGCGGCCGCATCGGCCGCGGCTCGGAGGCCTCGACCTGCATCCTGCTCTATCACGAGCCGCTGGGGCAGATGTCGAAGGCGCGGCTCGCCGTGATCCGCGAGACCACCGACGGTTTTCGGATCGCCGAGGAGGACCTCAAGCTGCGCGGCGAAGGCGACGTGCTCGGCATCCGCCAGAGTGGCCTGCCCGGCTATCGCATCGCCCGTCCCGAGGTGCATGCCCAACTGATCACCCAGGCGCGCGACGAGGCGCTGCGGATCCTCAAGGAAGACCCGAAGCTGAAGGGCCCGCGCAGCGACGCGCTGCGCTGCCTGCTCTATCTCTACGAACGCGACGAGGCGATCCCGCTGCTGACGGCGGGCTGACATGTCGTAGGGTGGGCAAAGCGACGCCAAAGGCGGCGCGTGCCCACCATGTCGATGGTCGTAAAGAACAACGGTGGGCACGTCACACCGCGCGTTGCGCGGTGCGCCTTTGCCCGCCCTACGAGTCTATGACGCCGGCTTATTCACCTTGCAGCTCTCGGCGAACGCCACCAGCTGCGCCGCATCGGTGCCCTCGCCCTGCACGTCCGTCGCGATGTGCTCGAACAGACGGGCGAAGCCTTCGTAGATCAGCGCGGCCGGATGGTCATCACCCAGGAAGCCCGCGATCTCGCGCATTTCGGCGACCCAGCGATAGGCCTTCGGCAGCATGTCCGGCAGCGCATTGGCAAGCCGAGCCTGGACGTGCGGCAGGCTCAGCGCCAACTCGTCGCGCAGCGCGTCGGCGGCGCCGGCGCGGGTGGCGGCCAGCACCATCGCGGCGCCGAGCCCCGTCAGGCCCTTGTTGATGCCCGCATAGGACATCTTCAGCGCCGAAGCCGCGCCGATCGGCCCTTCGATCCGGCGCAGATCGAGCCCGAGTTGGCCCAGCGCGGCGACATCAACGGCCGCCTCGCCGCTCACATACAACGCCGGTCCCTTCGTGCCCGGCTTCGGCGGCAGACCGATGATGGCGGCATCGACCAGGCGCGCGCCCGAGGACAGCACGATGTCCTCGATGGTCCGGATGGTGTCGACGTTGACGGCGTTGCAGTCGACGATGATGGGCTTCTTCGAATTCCGGTTGATGACCGTCGCGAGTTGCTCCGCCAGCGCCACAGCTTCGCCCGGCGGCACGATCGACAGGATAATGTCGGCATTGGCGATCTCGGCGTCGCTGGCGCCGACCATGCCGGATGCGGCCGCCCTCGCCCGCGTCGCCGCGCTGCGCTCCTCGAGCGAAGTCAGAACCTTGCAGCCGTGCTCCACGAGACGGGCGGCGATGGCGCTGCCCATGGCGCCGGGCGCGATGACGGCAATGCTGGGAGGCATGATGACGCTCCGATTCCAACGATGGTCTCTAAAACTATGCCCACCCCATGACAAAACTGAAGGCACGAAAACGAAGGGCAGCCCTTCCGGGCTGCCCTCGCCTTGGCCGCAACGCCAGCGCCCCCTCAGAGCCCCCGAGAACGCTGGCTGCCGCGGCAGACCCTCAGAACGCGATCTTCAAGCCTCCGCTGCCGAAGAAATCGTCTCCCCCCGTGCGTCCGATCGTGCGCGACACATTCACCGTCAGCGCCACATTGCTCCAGAACGGCGCCACGACGCCGGCGCTCACCCGGCCGTAGACGTTGTGCGAGGTGCCGTTCGGAACCGTCCAGTTGTTGACGATGACGGGCGCCGAGGTCGCGTTGTACTGAATCAGGCGGCCGTTGCCGATGATGTCGTCATCGAGGGTCAGGTTCAGGTACGGATTGATGACGTTGCCCTGCACCTGGAACGGCGTGCGCAGCTGCACGCCGACGCTGCCGATCAGGGTCTCGGCGGTCTGCGAGCCGACCGCGAGCGTCAGCGCAGGATCGCCGGTCTCGGTGTAGCCGTCGACACGGGCGCGGGCATAGGTCAGCCCGCCGATCGGTCCGAGCTTCGCCGTGCCTGCATCGAACAGGTAACCGGCCTTGCCGGCCGCGACGAAGGTGGTGCCGCCGGGACTGGAGGTGATGGTGTCGACCACGCCCGGCCGCGTGTTGTGATAGTCCTGACGGCCGATCGTCGCCAGGCCCTCGGCAAACAGGTTGCTGCTGGCCCAGGCGCCGTAGAGGCCGAACTGATAGGAGTTGGCATCCGTGGTGCCGGCGCTGTTGAACAGCCTCGCCTTCGGATTGGAATAGTCGAAGGCGGTACCGATCATGGCGTTCGCCGACAGCCGGTACTCGACGCCAATTGTGCCGCCGATGCTGTCGAGATTGAAGCCGTTCGAGGCGGCGCTGCCCTGGCGGTCGCTCACGCCGCCATTGCCCTGCATGTAGAACGACCATGGGCTGACCGGCGCCAGCGGCGGCGCCTTGGTGTAAGGGGACTTGGCGTAAGGGGACTTGGCGTAAGGGGACTTGGCGTAAGGCGCCTTCGTCACGGCGGCAAAGGAATTCATCGTCGACGGCGCGAAGCCGGTGGTCTCGCGGAACTGATCCAGCTTGCCGAACAGCGTCGAGGCAAACCCCATCGCCGTGATCGAGGCCACCTCGCCCTGCGGCGCGAAGGTCAGCGGCGCGTTGAGGCGGTTGACGATGTACTGGCCCAGCACCTCGAAGCCGTGCGAGGTCAGGTGCACGCCGTCGACATAGAACAGATACTGGTTCTGCAGCGCCGGATTGCCGATGCACGCCACCGGACAGGCGCCGACATTGGTGAAGCCATAGCGCTGTGGATTGGCCTGGATCAGCGTCCCCACCAGTCCGGTGTCGACATACTCGACACGTACGCCCGAACGCGCGACGCCAGCGAGCGACTGCTGCATCAGGCTGTTATAGGTCGTGCTGTAGGCCTTGCCGGCCGGAGCATTGGCGTTGCCAACGGCCTCCGGCAAGGTGCTGACATCGCCGGCCGTGAACACGATGCTGCGCGCGCCGTCCCCGACCAGCGCGTTGATGCCGGCCATGGCCTGCTGGGCCGTGACGGCCGCGGCCGTCGGCGCTCCAGCGAGCGAGCCGCCGGCGCGGTAATAGGCCCGCGCATCGTTGCCGCCGACCGAGATTTCGACCAGGTCGGTCGACGAGATCCTGCCGGAGAAGCCCGTCAGTCCGCTCCATTCCTGGAAGAAGCCGGGAATGCCGGGCGCCACCACGTTGGTGTTGCCGGCCATGGCGCCGCCGATCGCGTAGTTGAGCTGGGGAATGCCGAGCAGCGCCGAGGTCGTGTCGACGAAATTCGTGCCGCCGCTGAAGCGGCCGGTGGGATAGAGCGGCAGCTTGCCGGCGCCGCCGGTGAAGGTCCAGAGATTGCCCGTGTCGGCGTAGCTGTCGCCAAATGCCTGAATGCGCGTATAGGTGGTCTGGGCTGCTGCCGGCCCCGTCAGTTGCAGGGACGCCGCGGACAGCGCGACCGCGCACAACAATGTCGTCCTACTCACAGGCATCCTACGCGCCTCCCCAACGCCTTACTTTTGTTTGCCCGATGTTTCCATGGTGACCATTCGAAACACCACCGCCCGCTGGTTGTAGGAACGACGACATCCGTGGCTGTGCTTTCCCCGCATCATCATGCAGTGCAAAGCGCCGCGATGCGCACGTTTGCCCGCTGGGCGGACCGGACCGCCAGCGACCATGCTCACGAAGGCTGCTGACAGAATCTGGCAGAGGGCTCGGCTAGTCGTGTGGCTGAAGCGCTGCAGACGGCGCCGCCACCGGAGAAACGACGATGCCCGACTTCAATTTTCTGATCCTCTACGTCGACAACCCGCCGAGGAGCGCGGCCTTCTATGCGGATCTGCTCGGCCGGCCCGTGATCGAACAATCGCCGACGTTCGCCATGCTGGCGCTGCGCGAGGGGGTCATGCTGGGCTTGTGGTCGCGGCACACGGTCGAGCCGACAGCGACGGGCGCAGCAGGCTTCGCCGAGGTCGCGTTCGCGGTCGGCGATGCCGGCGAGGTCCAGAGGCTGCACGACGACTGGAAGGCGCGCGGACTCTCGATCGCGCAGGCGCCGACGCGGATGGATTTCGGAACGACGTTCGTCGCGCTCGATCCGGACGGGCATCGCCTGCGCGTGTTCGTTCCGCAGGATGCGGCCTAGCTCTTCCGCAGTGGCTAGCCTTTCGCGCCAGTCGGCCTTTCAGCCTAGTCCGCCTTGGCCGGCTCCGGCTCGCGATGCGGCGATGGCTGCGCGGGTGCGTTGGCGAGGCGCGCGGTGTTGGCCATGTTGGCCAGCGCCGCGACCTTTTTCTGCTGGTCGGATCCCGGCTGCACCACGCCGCATGACATGATCAACGTCGCAGCGTCCTCGGCGCTCATGTCGACCTCGATGATCTTGCTCCGCGGCAAATAGAAGAAGAAGCCCGTGGTGGGGTTCGGCGCGCACGGCAAGAACACCGAGATCTGCTCGTCGTCACCGGGCAGGCGGCTCGCAATCTCCGTGCTCGGCGGCTGCGAGATCAGGACGATCGACCACATGCCCGGCGACGGAAACTCGACCAGGCCGACACGGCGCAGGCTCGAGCCCTTGCCCGAGAACAGCGTCTCGAACACCTGCTTGAGGCCGCGATAGATCGCCCGCACCGCCGGGATGCGGCCGAGCAGCCGCTCGCCGAGGTCGACCAGGGTGCGGCCGATCAGGTTGGCCGTCAGGAAGCCGAGCAGCGTCAGTCCGATCACGGCCACGATCAGGCCGGAGCCGGGCACGCCGAACGGCAGATAGGTTTCCGGACGATAGACCAGAGGCACGAACGGCCGGACCAGCCCGTCCACCCAGGTCACGAACCACCACGTGATGTAGAGCGTGATGGCGACGGGTCCGGCTACGACGAGGCCGGTCAGGAAATAGTTGCGAAACCGGAACATCAGCCCATGGTGGGGCGTCTCGGCCGGAGCATCGGCCAAGGGATCGGTCTCTGGCGGCAGGTCGTCGCGGGAACTCATGCGAACTTCCGGGTCGGATCAAATCTCAGCTAAGGGTCTTAGCAGATTTTTGAAGGGCAAAGGCCCTCTTTCCGACACATGCGCGCTTTGCCGCTGACCTGTGGCCCGGCAGCCGGACACCCATTTCAGGCGGAAGGTGCTTCAGGTCCGTGGCGGCGAGTTGCGACGCGGACGGCCGAACGCGGCGCCCTAGGCGCTGCGCAGCGGCAAGGCCAGCCCGACCGCCACGAAGATGCCGCCGCAGACCTGGTTGAAGCGCCGCCCAACCCGCGCGAGCCAGGGGCGAACCTGGGCCGCCGCGCTGGCGATGGCGTATTCGGTGACGAACTCGGTCACCGTATAGGTGACGGCCACGACGGCGAACTGCACCGCCAGGCTGCGATCGGGATCGATGAACTGCGGCAGCAGCGCGCTGAAGAACAGCAGGCATTTCGGGTTGGTCGCCGCGGTCAGGAAACCCTGGCGGAACAGCGCGTGTCCTCTGGCCGTCACGGCTTGGTCGGCCAGATCGACGCCCACCGGCGGCGCGAGCCACAACTTGACCCCGAGCCATGCGAGATAGAGCCCGCCCACCCATTTTAGGACCACGAGCCAGGTGATCGACGACTGCACCAGCGCACCGATGCCGAACATGCACAGCGCGATGACGAGGATGAAGCCGATCAGGCCGCCCGCGATCGTGAACAGCGTCCTGCGTCCGCCGTGCAGCGCCCCGTGCGTCAAGGCGAGCAGGCCGTTCGGGCCTGGCGTCAGGGAGATCCCCACGGACGTGACGAAGAACAGCAGCCAGGTGTTGAGGGTCATCCCGATCCCCGTGATCAAGCGAACCGACCGATCCGCCGGGCCGGACGTTTGCCTATTCCACCGTGACCGACTTGGCGAGGTTGCGCGGCTGGTCGACGTCGGTCCCCATCACCACGGCGGTGTGGTAGGCCAACAGCTGCACCGGGATGGCGTAGACGATCGGCGTGAACGTCGCGGCCATATCCGGCATGGTGATCGTCACCAGCGAGTCCACGGTCGCCTCCTCGGCTCCCTTGGCGTCGGTCATCAGGATGATCTTGCCGCCGCGCGCGGCGACCTCCTGCATGTTCGACACCGTCTTCTCGAACACGCGATCATAGGGCGCGATGACGACGACCGGCATGGTCTCGTCGATCAGCGCGATCGGCCCATGCTTGAGCTCGCCGGCGGCGTACCCCTCGGCGTGGATGTAGGAGATCTCCTTCAGCTTCAGCGCGCCTTCCAGCGCCAGCGGATAGGAGGTGCCGCGGCCGAGATAGAGCACGTCCTTCGACTTCGCGATCTCGCGGGCGAGCTTCTCGATCTGCGGCTCGGTCGTCAACGCCGCCGCGATCAGGCGAGGCACCTCGACCAGGCCATGCACCAGCTTGGTCTCGTCGGCTTCGGAGAGCTCGCCGCGGCCGCGACCTGCCGCGATCGCGAGCGCCGCGAGCACCATCAACTGGCAGGTGAAGGCCTTGGTCGAGGCAACGCCGATCTCCGGGCCGGCGAGCGTCGGCATCACGATCTCGCTCTCGCGCGCAATCGTCGAGGTCGGCACGTTGACGACGGAGAGCGTGTGCACGCCTTGCGACTTCGCATAGCGCAGCGCCGCCAGGGTGTCGGCAGTCTCGCCGGATTGCGAGATGAAGATGGCGAGATCGCCCTGGCGCAGCGGCGCCTCGCGATAGCGGAACTCCGAGGCGACGTCGAGTTCGACCGGCACGCGCGCGAAGCGCTCGAACCAGTACTTGGCGACGAAGCCGGCGTAGCTCGCGGTGCCGCAGGCGGTGATCGAGATGCGCTGAATGTCCTTGAAGTCGAACGGCAGCCGCGCCGGCAGCACTACGCGCTCGGTGCCCATGTCGACATAGCGCGCCAGCGTATGGCCGACGACCTCCGGCTGCTCGTGGATCTCCTTGGCCATGAAGTGGCGATAGTTGGCCTTGTCGACCAGGAACGACGACGCGCCGGATTTCAACACGTCGCGCTTCACCACCGCGCCCGAGGCGTCGTGGATGATGCCGGAGTCGCGAGTGATCTCGACCCAGTCGCCGTCATCGAGATAGCTGATCGTGTCGGTGAACGGCGCCAGCGCGATCGCATCCGAGCCGAGGAACATTTCACCGTCGCCGTAGCCCATCGCGAGCGGCGAGCCCTTGCGCGCACCGATCAGGAGGTTGCCATGACCCTTGAACAGGAAGGCCAGCGCGAACGCGCCCTTCAATTGCGGCAGCGACGCAGCCACGGCCTGCTGCGGCGAATGGCCTTTCAGCAAATAGGAGTTGACCAGATGGACGACGGTCTCGGTGTCCGTTTCCGACGCGAACCTGGCGCCCTGCTTTTCGAGCTCGGCCCGTAGTTCGCGAAAATTCTCGATGATGCCGTTATGTACCACGGCAACGTTGTCAGTCGCATGCGGATGCGCGTTGCTCTCGGTCGGCTTGCCGTGGGTCGCCCAGCGCGTGTGACCGATGCCGGCGTGCCCCTTCAGCGGATGCTGCTCGAGCCGCTTCTGCAGGTTCTTGAGCTTGCCCTCGGCGCGCCGCCGGTCCAAATGATCGCCCTCGAGCGTGGCAACGCCCGCGGAATCGTAGCCGCGATATTCGAGACGTTTCAAGGAATCGACGAGATGCTCGGCAACCGGCCCGCGTCCCAGGATCCCGATGATTCCGCACATCAGCGCTAGTCCCCAAATCGTCGAGAAAGATTCAAAAGCGTGGCATTGTCTTAACGAAAACCGCGCGCTTTCAGGATTCAATAATTATTGCGGATTGCGACAGGGTTAAGTGGGAGCCCTAACCGAGGGCCTGCATGCAACTCCGGTTTGATGCGGAGGTCCGGTTCGGAGCGCACTTAACGCCCGGTCAACGCTTTCGCGCAGAGACTGTCGCGTCGGAGAGGACGCCATGACCTATAGCCGCCGCCCAACTGATCCCAAAGGCGCCAGCCCGCTGAGCCTGTCGCATCCGACCTCCGGAAGCCATCTGGCGCACTGGCCGCCGCCGGCCTTGAGCAACGAGCTCAAGCCGATGCCGATCAAACATCGCGCCAACGAGCCCGTCAAGCACGCCACCCGCCGCGGGTGGCGTTTGACACGTGCGATGTTCGCTGAGTTCCAGGACGACGAAAGCTGATTTCTCAGCTCACTTCTTGTGGCGTTGCTTGGCATTCCGGAAGCGCGCCGCGGCGCCCTCACGCGTCGTCTGCGGGCTCCGCTCGAGCGCCAGCGCATCATCGGGAACGTCGCGCGTGATCACCGAGCCAGAGCCGATATAGGCGCGGGCGCCGATGGTGATCGGCGCCACCAGCGAGGTGTTGGTGCCGATGAAAGCGCCCTCGCCGATATTGGTCTTGTGCTTGTTGAAGCCGTCATAGTTGCAGGTGATGGTGCCGGCACCGATATTGGCATTGGCCCCAACATGGGCGTCGCCGATATAGGACAGGTGATTGACCTTCACGCCCGCCTCCAGCACCGCGGCCTTGGCCTCGACGAAATTGCCGATCTTGGCGCCGTCTCCGAGTGTCGTACCGGGCCGCAGCCGCGCGAACGGCCCGAGCAGGCTGTTCCGGCCGAGCTTGGACTGCACGATGTGCGAAAACGAATGCACCACCGCGCCGTCGCCGATCGACACGCCGGGGCCGATCACGACGAACGGCTCGATGGTCACGTCCTTGCCGAACGTGGTATCCGCAGCGAGGTAGACGGTCTCCGGCGCGACCAGCGTCACGCCTGCATCCATCGCCGCGCGGCGCAGCCGGTTCTGCATCACCGCCTCGGCTTCGGCGAGCTGCGCCTTGGTATTGACGCCGCGCACCTCGTCCTCGGAGGTCTCGATCACGACCGCCTCGAGCCGCTGCTCGCGCGCGATCGCCACCGCATCGACCAGATAGTACTCGCCCTTGCTGTTGGCATTGCCGATCCTGTCGAGGATCGCGAGCGCGCGACGGCCGTCCATCGCCATCACCCCGGCATTGCACAGCGTGATCGCCCGCTCCGCTTCGCTTGCATCGGCCTGCTCGCGGATCGCGACCAGCTTCGATCCGTCGAGCAGAAGGCGTCCATAGCCGGTCGGATCGGCGGCGCGGAAGCCGAGCACGGCGAGCGCTGCGCCTTCCGCGAGCGCTGACCGCAGGCGCGCGAACGTCTCGGCCGTGATCAGCGGCGTGTCGCCGAATGCGACCAGCAGATCGTCTGCGCCGCGCGCGATCGCCTGCCGCGCCGCCAGCACCGCATGCGCCGTCCCCAGCCGCTCGCGCTGAACGAAGATATCCGCGTCGGGCCGCAGGCGCTTGGCTTCCTTCTCGACCGCTTCGTGCCCTGGCCCCACCACCACGGCGATGCTGGCGCCATCGCCTTGCGGCGCCGCCGCCAGGACGTGCGCGAGCAATGATTCGCCGGCGATGGGATGCAGCACCTTGGGGACGCTCGTGCGCATCCGCGTGCCCTCGCCTGCCGCAAGCACGATGGTCAGACTGGATCGAGCGGTCATGAAACACCTGGGATGAAGGGAGCGCATAGGTCGCGCTGTCATAATGCGTTTTCTGCGCGGGGCAAACCGCACCCGCTGAAGCCCCTGGTGGTTTTCCTGTTAATGTTCGCTTCGTGATTCGATTAAGGCAGGTTCATGGCTAAGGACTCCCGCAAATCCGCCGGCACGAACGGAGCTGAGAAGACGGGGGCGACTCTGTCCGGACTGTTTGCCGACGAGAACGAGCTCGATCGCCGCGCGCTGTGGCGGCTCGGCTGGTGGGGGGCTGGCGCCGTCGGCGCCGTCGGCCTGGCCGTTTTCACCAATCAGGCCGCACAGGGATGGCGGCAGGACCGTGTTTCCGCGGCCGATCTGTCGCGCCAGGCACAATTGCTGCAGTCGCTGGCCCGCGAGACGCAAGGCGAGGCGCGCCAGCTCGGCGCGGCCATCGAGACGCTCAACACCGATCGCGACCGGCTGTACGCGCGCGTGACCGTGCTCGAGCAGGGATTGGACTCGGTGACCGGCGCGCTGGCCAAGCAGAGCGCCCAGGCGACCGCCAATCCCGCTCCCGGCAGCAAGGCCGCACCCGCGCCGCAGATCGCGGCCGTGGAGTCCCAGGCCCCGGTGGCGGCCCCGTCGAGTTCCGCGGCGTCCAGCCCCTTGCCGGCCTACGCGAACGCGTCGCCGTTCATGCCGATTCCCAACGGGGCCGCCGGAATCAATCCGGCTCAGCCCGGTTCCCCAGCGGCTGCCGCGAGCGCCGACAAGACGAAACAGGAGCAGTCCAGGCCGATGTCGGCCGGGCTGTCGGGTGCTTCGTCATCGTCCGTCTCCGCCGCTCTGTCGCCGACCCCGCCTGCACCCGCCGTCGCGGCGACCGGTTCCCAGCCGCCTGGTGGCGCACCGGACCCGGCCGGCAAGCCGGCCGAGACCGACAAGCTCGCAAAGGCTGAGCCCGCAGAGGCCGCCGCCAAGGGCAATGACAGCACGGACGTCACGGTCACGGCGGTCCAGAAGACCGAATTCGCAGTCGATCTCGGCGCGGCCAGCTCGCTCGGAGGATTGCGGGCGCTGTGGCGGGATCTCGTGAAGACCCATGCCGACCTCGCCTCGCTCAGGCCGATCATCATCCTGAAGGAAGGCCGGAGCGGTCCGGGCATGCAGCTGCGACTCGGCGCCGGCCCATTGGGCGACGCGGCCACGGCGGCGAAGATCTGCGCGGTGCTCGCCGAGAGCCGGCGCGCTTGCGAGACCACCGTCTATGACGGCCAGCGCCTCGCAGTCCGCGAGGAGCCGGAGGGGGCCGAGGCGGCCAAGCCGGGCGCTCCCGCGGCTACCGCCCAGAAGCCGGTGCAGCGCCGGCGCACGTTTCAGCCGCAGGCCCAGCAGCAGCGCCACGGCAAGCGCGAGGAGCCGCCGCCCACAACAGCAGCACCGGCGCCGCCGCCGGCAGAGGCGCCCAAGCCCGAGCAACCGTCGGCGCTGTCGTCGTTCTTCCGCCGCTCCTGAGCCTCAAATCATCGTGCGGCCAAAGCCGGTTGGGACGGATTGTGAAAGCAGTCCGCGAACCGGCTTTGCGGCTTGTCCGACGATCCTTTCCGCAGCATAGTCCCGCGCATGAAAAAGACCCCGTTCCGCCTCTCGCCCTATCAGGTGCAATGGCTCCTGATCATAGGCTTCGTCACCGTCGGCTATGCCCTCTATCTGCGCTATCTCGCGATCGAGCTGTCGAGCGTCGCGCTGGCCTGCGATGCGGGCCTGCAGACGCTGGCCTGCAAGAGCCGGGCGGTCGCGACCACGCTGTTCAAGAATTCGGTATTCGGCGCCACCGCGCTGGTGATTGCAGTGCTGCACGTGATGCGGCCGTCGATCGTGCTGTTGACCGGCGGGCTGATCGCCGCCGGCCTCGGCATCGTGCTCTACAACATCGTGCTGTCGGGGCTGGCGATCGGCCTGCTCATCCTCGGCTTTGCGCGGCCCGCGCCCGCCACAGCGTGAACGCCAGCAGCAGATACATCGCGCAGGTCCACATCGCCTGCCAGTTGTCGCGGCCCTCGTTGTAGATCACGTAGACCGAGGAGATCGCGAGCAGGCCGGCGAAGCTGGCCTCGGCGATCGGGCGCGCGCCCTGCGCCGGACGATTGCCGAGCAGCATCGCGAACGGCACCACCGCCATGGTCAGGCTCGCGAACGGGAAATCGCGGTAGCGCGGGTCGAATACGAAGCCGAGCGCCGTCTCGGCCGCGATCAGCACCGTCACGACCAGGACCAGACCCAGCAGGTAGGTGATCTTCAACTGCTTGCGGCCGTCATTCGGTCCGAGCAGGTCGAGAAAGGTCGGCAACGGCCGCCCGGCCATCGCCGCGTTGGCGCTGAGGATGGGCGCCAGGACGCCGGCAGCGAGCAGCGCCCCCCAATGCAGCCAGCCGCCGACACCGAGGCTCTCATAGAACATCTTGTCCGCGGCCATGCCGAACAGCACGCCCGCTGTCGTCGCGGAGAACCCGACCCCGATCCAGGCCGAAACGTGCGGCGGCCAGGGCCGGCGCCGCACCGTCAGCCACCCGGCCAGGAACACCACGAACGACAGGATCATGCCGCCGCCCATCTGCAGCTTCCACAGCGGATAGTTGCTGACGGGCTCGCCCGGCGGATATTTCAGCGCGCGCTGGTCATCGCTGATCAGGCCCCAATAGCCGCCGACCGTGCCTTCGAGCTTGCGCTTCCACGGCTGGTCATAAGCCTCGATCAGGTTGACGCGGAAGTTCTCGCGCTTGGCGAGGCTGAGGATCTCCGATACCACCCGCGCCTGGTTGGCGCGCGACGGCAGCGCGCCCTCGCGCATCCGCCCCTCGCTCGGCCAGCCGGTCTCGCCGATCAGAATCTCCTTGCCCGGAAAGGCGATGCCGACCTGCTGGCGGATGGCGTCGACATGGGAGGCGGCGAATTTCGCGCGCACCGGCATGTCCTCCCAATACGGAAGGATATGAACCGTGACGAAGTCGACGATGTCGTAGAGCTCGCGGTTGCGCAGCCAGAACTCCCAGACGTCGGCATAGGTCACGGGGACCTGGACCTGGGCCTTGACGCTGCGGATGGTCGCAGCGAGATCGGCGGTCGTCATCTCACCGCGCAGCAGCACCTCGTTGCCGACCACGACCGCCGTGATCACCTTCGGATAGCGCTTGATCAGGTCGACCGCGATCGCGATCTGCTGCTCGTTCTTCAGCTTGTTGGAGCCGAGCCAGATGCCCTGGATCACCTTGATGCCGACCCGGGATGCGATTCCCGGCACCTGGTCGAGGCCGTTCTCGATCGAATAGGTGCGCACGCATTCGGAGATCTTGGCGAGCTGCACCAGGTCCTGCTCGATCTGCTCGGCGTCGATATGGGTGGTCGGATCCAGCGGGCTCTGCTGGCCGCGGAACGGCGCATAGGACACGCACTGCAGCTTCGAATCGAGCTCGATCGGCGCGCGCGCGAGCGTGATCGGCTGGGCCAGCCACCACCACGCGGCGGCGATGACACCCAAGGATATGAGCAGAAGCGCCAGCGGCGTAGGAAGGGATTTCAGTTCCGTGTCTCCAGGCAGGGTGGTGTCGATTACCCGGTCGGCGGCGATCTGCCAAGTAGGCGATCGGCCGAGCCCTCCGGCACTCTTGGCGGACCCGCTCCAAATCACCCTTTTACGATGACGCGAGAAAGTTGGTACGTTGCTGGACAAATTCCGAGATTCCGGTCATTGGGAATCCCGGTTGACCCCGGCCGTCGCAACCAGGTTTCTCGGCCCTGCGCAAGCGCCCGTCAGGAACGCTCCGCGACAGTCGGAATCAATCTCCCGCCGCAATCGGGGCCGATTTGATCGGCATCACCACTGCGTCCGTCAGGGGACGGCACGAAGGCAACAATCGGGGAATTTATGGGTCGACGCGTGCTCAAGTCCAAGTTTTCGGTTTCGCGCCTGTCCGCGGCTCTGGGCCTCATGCTCCTCATCGGCGCGCCCGGCGCGCTCGCCCAGAGCGGCAGCGACCATCCCCAGGACCAAAAGCCGCAGGCGGCCAATCCGGCCGACGTGTCGAGGGACAACCAGCGCAAGGCCGACGAATTCACCGAAGCGTCCCAGGCGCTCAGTGGCGGCCCGGCCGGCAATCCCGAATGCGTCTGGCTCGGCCGCCGCGTCGTCCAGCTGATGTACAACGACGACCTCGATACCGCGTTCCGCCACCTCGATCTCTATGACCGGTTCGGCTGCCCCGGTGGCCACGTTCAGGCCGCCTTCCGCTGCCTGACGCGATTCATCCCGCAGATCGATCCGAAGGTGCCGAACTCGCTGAACAACCACGTCCATACCTGCTGGATCAATCCGGACGCGAAGCCGCAGGTGGCTGCGGCGCCTGCGCCGGGCCCAGCCTCGAGCCCGGCAGCGACGCCGGCCGCGCAGGCGTCTCCAGCGCCGACGCAGCAGCCCGCCCCCCAGGCTTCGCCCTCGCCCGCGCAGCCTCCGGCGAAGTGACCGGCGCCTGAGGCAGGCAGGACGCACGATCCCGGCGACCGCCCCCCATGCGTGGCGTGCGCATGACAGCGCTCCGATCACGTGGCAGGATACGATCGAGGTCGTCGACGCGCGCTTGAGCCTCGCCCCGGTTCAGGCACCGTTCAGCATCATTGGGCTCTGTTGGGATGGCATATGATGTCGCGGCCTTCGGCTGTGACGGCGTGAGAATGACCGCCTTCGTCGTTCGTCGTCAAACGTCACGCGTGAACGTGCTCCCGGTAGCATCGCATACCCGAGATGGAACGGCGATCGACCGCTCCGCTTCGCCGCTGACTTGATCCTAGGAATGGTTGCCCCTCCAATGCGTGCCGTCGTCGCCGTCCTGCTCCTCGTCACCGCTGTGCACGCCGCCCTCTGGGGACTGCTGCAGGACAAGCAGGAGGCCCCCAATTTCACCGGCCTGCTGCAGAGCGTTTCCTACGATCCGCATGAAGGAACCGGAGCCCCCGGCGCCAACACCGTGGCCTCGCCGGAACGCATCCGCGCCGACATGAAGAAGCTCGCCACGATGACGCGGGCCATCCGGCTTTACTCTTCTACCGGCGGCCTCGAGATCGTGCCGCCGCTGGCCGCGGAGGCCGGACTGAAGGTGATGCTCGGCGCCTGGATCGACAAGGATCCGGACCGCAACGAGCGCGAGATCCAGTCGGCCATCACCCTCGCCCGCCGCAACAGCAACGTCATCGGCATCGTGGTCGGCAACGAGACCATCCTCACGGCGACCCAGAAGGTCGATGAGCTGATCGAGAAGATCAAGCGCGTGAAGAAGTCGGTCAACGTGCCCGTTACCACCGGCGACGTCTGGAACAGTTGGCGCGACAACCCCGAGCTCGCGGCCAATGTCGACTTCATCGCCGCGCACGTGCTGCCCTATTGGGAATTCTTCACCGACGACCAGGCGGTCGATCAGGCGGTGGATCGCTATCAGCTTCTAAAGAAGCAGTTCCCCGGCAAGCGCATCATGATCGCCGAGTTCGGCTGGCCGAGCCAGGGCTACAGCCGCAGCGGCGACAACCGCGGCCCCGCCGTGCCGGGCCCGCTCCGGCAGGCGAAGGTGCTGCGCAATTTTCTCGCCCAGGCCGCCTCGATCGGCATGGAATACAACATCGTCGAGGCCATCGATCAGCCCTGGAAATATTTCGAAGGCGGCGTCGGCCCGTATTGGGGCGTCCTGAATGCCGCGCGCGAGGCGAAATTCGCCTGGACCGGCCCGATCGTGAATCCCGACTATTGGCAGCTCGCGGCCATCGCGCTGCTGGTCGGCGTGCTGCTGTCGCTGCCGATCGTGCGGCTGCGCCAGCCGACCGTGCTGCAGGCCATGATGCTCGCCATCACGGCACATGGCGTCGGTGCCTGGGTCTCCAACGTCTTCGCCTATTGGAACGTGCATTATTTCGTCTGGGGCTCGACCTTCGCGCTGACCCTCGGCCTGATCCTCTTGGTTCCTTTGATCCTCATTGCGATGGCCCGCATCGAGGAGATCGCCGCGATCGCCTTCGGCCGCGAGCCGCGCCGTCTGCTGACCCGCGACAAGGCCGCGCGCGACCGCGCCGCCATGCCGGAGGGCTATTGCCCGAAGGTCTCGATCCACGTGCCGGCCTATTTCGAGCCGGTCGACATGATGAAGCAGACGCTGGATGCGCTGGCGCGGCTCGACTACCCGAACTACGAGGTCGTCTGCATCATCAACAACACGCCCGACCCGGCGTTCTGGCAGCCGATCCAGGATCACTGCCGCATGCTCGGCGAGCGCTTCAAGTTCATCAACGCCGAGAAGGTCAAGGGCTTCAAGGCCGGCGCCTTGCGCATCGCGATGGAGCGCACCGCCGTCGACGCCGAGATCATCGGCATCATCGACGCCGACTATGTCGTGACGCCGGACTGGCTCTCCGACCTCGTGCCGGCCTTCGCCGACCCCGCCGTCGGCCTGGTGCAGGCGCCGCAGGAGCATCGCGACGAGGATCTGTCGCTGATGCACTACATCATGAATGGCGAATATGCCGGGTTCTTCGACATCGGCATGGTCCAGCGCAACGAGGAGAACGCGATCATCGTGCACGGCACGATGTGCCTGATCCGGCGCGCGGCGATGGACATGGCCGGCGGCTGGTCGAGCGATACGATCTGCGAGGACACCGATCTCGGCCTCGCGATCCAGGAGCTCGGCTGGCAGACCCACTACACCAACACCCGCTACGGCCAGGGCCTCCTGCCCGACACCTACGAGGCGTTCAAGAAGCAGCGCCATCGCTGGGCCTATGGCGGCTTCCAGATCGTCAAGAAGCACTGGCGCCGCTTCCTGCCCGGCCACAGCCGGCTGACCTCGGACCAGAAGCGCGAGTTCTCGCTCGGCTGGCTCAACTGGCTCGGTGCCGAGAGCCTCGGCGTCGTGGTCGCGATCCTCAACCTGATCTGGACGCCGATCGTTGCCTTCGCCGGCATCGCCATTCCCGACAAGATCCTGACCATCCCGATCCTCGCCGCCTTCGTGGTCTCGCTCGCTCACTTCCTGATCCTCTACCGGCTGCGGGTGGCGGTGAAGCCGTGGCAGATGCTGGGCGCGATGGTCGCGGCTATGAGCGTGCAGTGGACGGTCAGCCGCGCCGTGGCGCAGGGCCTGATCACCGAGCACCTGGCGTTCGCCCGCACCTCCAAGGGCGGCCTGTCGCGGATGTCGATCGAGTTCCAGGCGTTCTGGGAGGCCGTGATCGGCGCCCTGCTCCTGATCGGCGCCACCATCCTGATCGTGACCAACACGCTCGCCATCACCGAGCTCTACATCTTCGCCGCCGTCCTGATCCTGGAGAGCCTGCCGTTCCTCTCAGCGGTCGCCATCGCGCTGCTGGAGATGTCCCGCATCAACTCCTTCGAGTTCTGGCGCCACGCCACCGTCCGCACCGCCGAGCTGATCGGCCTGCGCCCGGTCTGGGTGCCAGAGCTGGCGGGGCCCGGGATGCAACCGGCGCCGCTGAGCGCGGCGGCAACGAAGGCGGCAGATAAGGTGTAACGCCGAGCGAGGCCTGCAGAAGCGTAGGCCGCGTAGCCCGGATGAGCGGACGCCTGGGCCCGAAGGGCGCAGGCGGCAGCGACATCCGGGGTCATCGCGACGGCCCGTGAGACCCCGCATGTCGCCGTCGCTCTGTCGAGCGCCGGCGGCGGCTCATCACGGCGGCTCATGGCGGGCGACGGCCCCGTCATCGCCGCGCCCGAAACGATCGTCGATCTCCCGTGGTTTCCCCCGCCCGCCCTATTGACCGGAACGGACCCACCCCCTACACAGCGCCCACGACAGCATGCGGCCCAAGGTCGGGGTTTTTTGCCGCCCCGATCTCATGCCGCAGTGAACCACGGCCACGCCGCAAGCGTTCCGATGGGTACCTGCCGACGATCCGGACAGTGACGGCCCTGCCGTCGCACCGCTTCTTGGAAGCGAGCGCGTAGCTCAGCCGGTAGAGCACGTGACTTTTAATCATGGGGTCCCGGGTTCGAGTCCCGGCGCGCTCACCAAGATCCCGAACGATCGAATAGTCAGCCTGGCAGACGCCTCCCTTGGCCACGTCGGAACATCGGTAAGACGATGCGTGGCCTAGAGCATGCTGTTTTTATACGGAAACATATCCTGAGTTTCTGAGATAGTTGGCGCACTCCTTTTCCGAGAAGAGATCGAGGAGATCTCCAGCTTTTCGCCAAGTCGCTTCGATGGTGCGAGGTTCTGCATCTCGCATCAGGTGCTTGAGTTTGGCGAAGACCTGCTCGATCGGATTGAGGTCGGGACTGTAGGGAGGCAAGAAGAGCAGGTGCGCTCCTCTTGCACGGATGAGGTCGCGAGCTCTTCTTCCTTTGTGGCTTCCGAGATTGTCGAGGATCACGGCATCTCCCTTGACCAAGGTTGGAGCCAGCTCCTTCTCGACATAGAGGGCGAAGAGTTCGCCGTTGATCGGGCCATCGATGACCCAGGGTGCCGAGATCCGATCGCAGCGCAGTGCTGCGATAAATGTCATCGTCTTCCAGTGACCAAACGGCACAGATGCCTCAAGCCGCTGCCCGCATGGTCCCCAACCACGCAGCGGGGCCATATTGGTCTTGATCCAGGTCTCATCGATAAAGACCAGGCGAGACACATCGATCTTGCCTTGGTGAGCTTTCCAGCGCGCTCGTTTACGAGCGATATCAGGACGATCCTGCTCCGCCGCCCGCATCGTTTTTTTTGAAGCTCAGGCCTTCGGCGTGGACGAAGGTCCACACGGCCCGCACATCAGTCCTGATGCCACGCTCGGCCAGCTCAGCTGTTAACTTGCGCAAGGTGAATGGACCGGAACGGATACGTTTGCGAAGCCATTCGGCATGGGCCCCGGATAATGTCCGCTTCTTGTGGCCACCGATTTTTCCCGGCGCGACGCCTCCAGTCTGCTGTCTGAGGTTCTTCCACTTGCTGATGCAGGACGGGCTGATCCGAAGCGCCTGCGCTATCGAGCGGACCGTCTCGCCTGCATCCGCGCGCGCCAGAGCGCGTTCGCGAATGTCTTCCGAATAGGGCCGTGTCATCCGTGCTGGCCTCCGGCTCCAGCATGGAATCTGAATCAGAAGTTCACCGACTCGGGAATCCTGATTCCGGCAAAAAACATCACGCTCTAGATCGCCCGTAAGCGGCGGCCTGAATGGGTCTCGATCGGAACTCGATTTCATATTCGATGAGTCGAACGCCCTCGATCCTCACGCGGCTTTGGATCCTCAGTCATTTCCTTGGCTACGATGCTCGTACGAACCTGGCGAGACGTCTCCATGTTCTCTTCCATCCAGGCGATGTAACGAAGAAGCTGCCGAATCACGCGGTCAGACGCGCCGCGCGTCCGCTCTCGCGCGTCAGCTCGATCATGTCCGCACCTCCACGTCTGCCAGAATTGCAGTCTGCGCAACCAGGGTGCTAAGGTCGACAACCAACGGTATCGCAAGTCATTTTTATCGAATTCCGGTAAGGCCTTTTTGGCAAGGCGTTCGCGCCAGTGGAGCCAGCATGTCTGCAAGCTATGGCGCCGTGATCAACCGGTTGCTCAACGGCGTCGGCTTCCAACTCATTCGCCAATCGACGCTCCATCAGCTGGTCTCGTCGGCCCGCAATGGACATGCAAGCGAGCAGGACAACGAGGCAGGACCGAACGACGCCGTCGAACTCGATCCCACGCGATTGGGCAACGAAGGTGAGGATCAAGTCCGAACGGATTCGCAAGCCAGCGAACCGACGGAGACGGTATCGGCCAGCTATCTCCAGAACCTGCAGCGCGAGAGTTTGGCGCTTCGTGAGATGTCGACCGAGCTCATCAAGCTCAAGCTGCAACTGGCCGGAGCGAACGACGGCACCAACACGAGCGAGCCCTCGACTCCGGACGTTGCCGGCCCCCGGCTCTACACACCCGTATACGACTACGCGGGATTGCGAACCGATCCCGCGATCGTGCACAACCATGACTTCATGCGGGATCCCCGCTTCGTCGCCGCCTACGAACGTGGCGCCGCCGCCGAGGGCTATGAGCCTCGCTATTTCTGGCGGACGCATGTTGCGCTCTGGTGCGCCAGCATCGGCGTCAGCCTTGGCGGCGATTTCGTCGAATGCGGCGTATGTCGCGGCATGCTCAGCTCTTCAATCATGCACTATCTCGACTGGAACAACCTCCAACGTCAATTTTTTCTATTTGATACGTTTACCGGTGTCGACGAGCGCCTCGTCACCGATGATGAGGTCGCAAGCGGCAACCTCGGCTACTTCAGAGAGATGTACAAGACCGACATCTATGAGGATGCCGTTCGCAACTTCTCCGAATACAAGAACGTCGAAATCATTCGTGGCAGTGTCCCATCGAGCCTGTCGACCGTCGACATCAATGCCGTCGCATATCTGTCGATCGACATGAACAATGTCACGCCCGAGATCGCGGCCATCGACCACTTCTGGAGCAAGCTGCAGCCAGGCGCCCCGGTTCTGCTCGACGATTATGGTTTCGTTCGCTACGAGGCCCAGAAGCGTGCATTCGACGCTTGGGCCTCTCAGCATGGCGTCACTATTCTCGCGCTTCCCACAGGACAAGGCCTGATCATCAAGCCACCATCGGCGTCAGGGGCTGTGCGTCGGAAGTGGCGCCGCATAGCTCCATTTTTGTGCACCGCCACCGTGATGCGGTTTTTTGGGATGACGACGGCGTAAGGTTGTCCACATGCCGACTGGCTTGTTCGGCCAATCCAAGGCACAATCGAGCGTTGCAGTCTTTGATTTATTGCCGGGGCGCTTCGATGAATTGGGCAAGAACAGTCGTCGCGATTCCATTGGCGGCCATTGCCTTGTCGGGCTGCATCACGACATCGATGCAGGGATATGCCGACCGACAATTGCCGGCGAAGCCGATCGGCCGCATGGTCGCTTACGTCTCTGGACCCGGTCCGCTCGTCACGAGCATTCAAACCAACATCGCCGAGGAGGCGCGGAAACGCGGCGTCGTCGCTGACGACGCGCTGATGCTGTTCCCACCGACACGGACCTACACCAATGCCGAGGTTCAGCAGGGACTCGCGCGTGACGCGATTGAAGGCGTCCTCGTCATCAGCGTGGGCGATAGCGGTGTGCAGCAACAATACGCCGGGACGATCTTGTCGGGCCAATACACCGGAACATCGAGCTCGATCGGTACCGTCAACACTTTCGGCAACACGTCGACCATATCCATGAATGGGACGTCATCAGGCACGGTGGTTGCCACCGCGACGCCGACCTACCGCTACAAGCGTCAGACCACGTTCACGGCGCGGCTTCTTGAGGCAAGCACCGGACGAAACCTCTGGGTTGGAAATGGTCAGGTCAACGCCGGCGGCCTTCTGTTCGTCGGCGATGGCGCAAACGCGTCAAGTTCCGTCGCGGCCATCTTTGACGACTTGCAGCGCAAGGGCATCATTGGATCGTCAAGTTGATCAGGAGCGTTCTACGGTTCATCGCGATCGTCGCACCGGCCAATTGAGAGCTGTCCACGTGATGCCGTAACAGTTCTAATCTTGCAGGAGGTCGGCAATGAACGGTTACAACCCTGCAACTCGTCTCAAGGACCATACACGCAGTATGGCGAATCGAAACTGTCACAGATCGGAGGTTTTAGAAGTCCTTCGCCTCTCACGCTTGGTTCTTGAGCATGATAGATCGGCGCTCCAATTTCCGCATCTTTCCCTTTATTGCGACTGGTTCGTTCATGGAGCAATTGATCGAAAACCGCTCGGCTCGAAGATCCTCGAACTGGTGAACGATGCTATTCGCAAACATTGGGAGAACTCGGACGGATTAGTGACCGGTATCAGCCGTTGTCTCAGCTTAGCAGAGCTGAGGCACGAGATGATCATATTTCTGATTACGTGCGGCGCTGTAACCGACGTGGCGGATTCCTTCACGAATTGGAATGTGTTTGTGTCGCTGTTATTAGAAGACCTGTTAGATCGACCAATCCGGCTGCCTGCAAAGGCTAAGGAAGCAGAGGCGATCGTGGCGCGCATGCTTTCAGCTTGGAACGGCTACAAATACAAACATTGGCCTCGTGCAATTTTCTTTTTGAGAGAAGAGAGAGAAGATGGCTCATTCTCATTTGTATGGAATGTTGAGATGGCCGCACCTCAACTCACCGGCGGAGATTCCTACAACCTCAGAGGTGGAATGCAGATGACGGAAAGCTTGAGCGCATTCGCCCGAGGCTAAAGTCAAATCACCGTGGCGGCGCTTGGATCACGGCGCCTTAATTGATCGTAATTTCGATCGCCTGCATTGAGCGCACTGTTGCAAACAATGGCCGGGCATCCACTTCGAGCGGGCCATTTCTATAATAGCCTATACCGCCAAGATGCGCAGAACGCCAGCGAACCTGACCTCAGATCGCTTGTGGTTGAGATCATACATTGGCATCCCCCGCTCTTTGAGTCAGGAAGGATAACTATGCATTATCCACTCGTAAATTGTCCACTCGTAAATTTGCCCCCCTCGAGAGGGCATCCACGCCTGACGGTAACCTCTCGGGAAGCGCAGTGAGCTCGATCATCAAGCGTGCTGAAGCACTACGAAGCGGAGGAAGCTTCTTACGCATCATATTTTATGCAGCGTCACCGTAATCCTGATCCGAATTATGTGCTCATCGTTGATGCCGCGCATGACGTCGCCTTTAGTTGAATGTCGATAGCCCTCACGAAGGGCCCAAGACTGCGATCGGCGTATTTCAGCCCGGTGGTACAGAGCGATGTTGGCGTACAACGCGAGCCCCCAACGATGCCGCTTTCAGAATCCGTCGATGTTGTCCCGGATGAACTGCTGCAGGGCGGGACTATAAGCCGGAAAGTCCTCTTCCCGGAATCGCTTGTCCGTTCGCAAGAATTCCGCGTGATACGAGAGATGAAGCCTAAGGTTCGTGCCCCATTCTTCACCATCATATTCGAGGAGCTCCTCTGCGGCGTAAAGAAAGCTCGCAACAAACCACTCGTATTCTTCCGTCTCGCGATCGGGCGGCTTTCCATAGGCCAACTTTGGATGCTGGACACAAAGCTTCAAGAACTCGCGGAACGTAGCTTTGGCCGTGGTCTCGCGTTGGTTCTTCCGGTTGAGGTGGAACTGCCGCCACGCGATGGCGACACCAACGAACGCGATGAACGTCGTGGCAAGCGGTGCCACTTTGGCCCATTGTTGGGCATCAGCAAGTGTCATTGTCTGATCCTCCCAGCCACGCACCGATCATGTCACAGGAACAGCATCTGACAAGAACATCAGCGGCAACGAACAAGCCCTGTTGCAGCTGAGGGCGCGCAGAAAAGCTGGCGCCGCCTCGATGGCTACAACCAGTTGCCAAAACTCGTTCTCGGTGTGACATTCAACGACGGGATCGAGGTCATCGCCAAACCGACTGACCGTCAGCTCGTAACCGCCGCCGCCTGACCGGCCCGTCCGTCACCAAAATTTGGCGATAGCTCACGGCGGATCACGATCCGCCCTACGGACCTTTTCCGGGTTACGCGCTATCAGAGCCCTTCGTCTCGAAGAATTTGCTTCGCCTTTTCGTCATTGAGCGCAGCAGCTTTCCTCACCCAATAGATAGCCCGTTCTGGATCCTTTGCAGCACCATTTAGGCCATGAGCGTAGTTTACTATCATTTCCCGAATGGCCGCCAGATGACCCGCTTCTGCCACTCGCTCCTTCAAGTCGAAGGCTCGAAAATAGCGCTCCTTGGCAGTCCCGGCTCCAAGTCCGCGCCGAAGAGCTCCCGAAAGATAGAGAAGCGAATCGAAGTCCCCGGGTCCGATTGCCCGTTCGGCCTTTTCCATCCAGTGCAAACTGGAAGAGTTGTCTCCCTTGTCTTGCAGATACTCCGCCATCTCGATCATGGCCAAAATAGAGCCCTTTGCTATGAACTGCTCTAGATAGGAGACAGCCGTTTCCTCTTCACCTTGTCTAAGAAGCTCCCGAGCTTCTCCTACATCAAAGCCCAATGCGTCCGAGAGGATCTGCACGGAAGCCTGCTCCATCGATCGTGGCGGGAGATGCACACAGCGCCGTGCAGGGTTCCCGCGCAGCCAGTTTCATGCGCGTCACCGCAACTGCCGTAACCGCCAATAACGAAAGAACCGTCCCTCACCTGCCGGAGGGATCGGCCTCCAGCACGACCTTCGCGACGGGATAACGCCAGTCGTTCTTCGTGTTGTCGGCGGCGGCATCGATGCCTGCCACGATCACCGCACCAAGGATCCCGCCATTGACGCCGCTCGCCAGACGAGCCTGGCGCGTCGCATCGAAGGGCGCGACCGTGATCATCCGCTTCTGATAGCCTGGCTTTTGGCAGGTCACGGCAAGCGTGCTCGACTGTCCGCGATAGAGCGGCACGCGCACCTTTGCGGGGCTCGTCATGGTTGCGGTGAAACCGGTGGCTTCCAGTGAGCAGGAGGCCCCGGCCATCTCGACCTCGCCTCCTCCGCCGGGATTGTGAAACGTCCGCACTTCCACAAGCTGGTCACCCGCGAACTCGGGCACGCTTGCGTCGGTTCGGCGCTTCGGCTCGTAGACGTCGATTCCTCGGCTGCCCGTGCTGGACCTGATGTCGGTCACATTGTTGACCGCAAGCGGCGCAGCACACCCGCCAAGACACGCCCCTCCAAGGATGGCCAGCCAGGTGGCCATCCAACGCAAATAGTCCATTTGAGCCCCCACAGCACCCCTACTGTTGTTGACTAGCGGTAGCAGGGGCCGATCTGGGGAACAATAGCCGCAACCTTAGGGGGAATAGAGCGACTATCAAAAACCGATGACGTTGCGGACAGGACACAGTCGCTGTCGTCCCCCAGCATCAAATGCGTCGGTGGTCATGTGTCAGACGATCGCCAGCGGCGGGAATTCAGGGTCATCAACATGACGCGGTTGCTCCGCCACAACCTTCCTCGCGATCAATGCCAGGGCGACGCGTTCAGCACCCGCGCAGGTTGCAGTGACCGGTGGGCATTTCGGGATCATGGCGCGACGGCGCTGCGCTTTCCAGCAACATGTGCTGTGAGGATGCGCGGACAAACTTATTTCATCAGGCCGCTCAACACGATCACCCCTGTCCAGTCCGCTTCTGAAAAATATTCATCTTCCATTTTTCCGAAATTCATGATTGACTGTCCCTATCCCGTGCTCCTCGAGAGGGGCGGATCGCGATCGTCACGGACGTTGGGCGCGGGATGCGGTGGCCGCAGGCGGGTCGCAGCGTGCTTGAGGCGCGCGGACGAACGACTCCTTGCGGACGTGAAATCGCGTGGTCCTGGCGCCCCGAAGCTGGCGCCAAGTCCTGGGGGTGATGATCCCCGAGGGCGACGGTGGCTATCAAGCCGGACACCGGGGAGATCGCGTATAAGGTGCGCCGTGGAAAGGCGCGGTTCTTGAGAGGGTGAAAGTCCCTTCCGGCAAATGTCGTTCCAGCCGGTAGCAATCGGAGCAGTCGGCGAGGTAACGACCCGGCTGAAGCCTCCGGTGGAGAGGGTCACGAGGTGACTTGGCGAGTGGGCGGGCTGTAACACGAGTGAACGTTGAGCAGGCCTCGAAAAGCTCGATGTGGAGGCTGACCTGGCCTTATTACAGGGAAAGCTGACATCGCTGGGGAAGAGAGCGACACGCGCACCCAGCGGCTCCACCGGGGTAGTGACGACGGCACGTCCACAACGAGAACCGAAGCAACACGGGAGACCCCATCGCGCGGTCGAGCGAGAGACCAACCGGAGGCCTGTGAAGGTCAGGCCGGGCGCGGCGGGGAGTCGGATGGGCTCGTAGTACCGGGGAAGCCGGGTAATGCCGGTGGAGGGAAGGAGCCCTCGTTCAGGCCAATGTAGAAAGTGGCGCGGGAGGGGAGATTGGGTCACCTCGAAACTCCACCAAGTGTCCGGAAGCTGCAGACTGCGTTACATGCGAAAGCGAAGGCAGAACCCGGGTTCAGGTTCTATCTTCTGTACGACAAGGTGTCTCGGGCGGATGTTCTGAGCTTCGCCTATGCCAGATGCAAAGCCAATGGCGGCGCGGCTGGTGTGGACGGTCAGACGTTCGAGGCCATCGAGGCGTATGGAGGCCAAGGTGCGTCGTCCGCGGATCACAAGAACCCGGATGTCGACAATGGCTGGAATCCGTGGCTCGGAGAACTGGCGGAAGAGCTCAGGAACAAGACGTATCGGCCGCAAGCGGTCAGACGGGTCTACATTCCGAAGCCGAACAGCAAGAAAATGCGACCTCTGGGGATCGCGACGATACGCGACCGGGTGGTTCAGACGGCGGCGATGCTGGTGCTCGAGCCCATCTTCGAAGCCGATCTGGAGCCCGAGCAATATGCGTACCGCGCCGGCAAGACTGCGCTGGACGCGGTGGAGACCGTGAACCGCCTGCTCAATCTGGGGTACACGGCCGTCGTCGACGCGGACCTGCGTGGCTACTTCGACGAGATACCGCACGGACCGCTGATGAAATCAGTGGCGCGCCGGATCTCCGACCGGCACATGCTGCATCTGATCAAGATGTGGATCGAGGCGCCGGTCGAGGAGACGGACGATCGCGGGCGCAAGCGTCGGACCACGTGGAATCGGGACGAGCACCGCGGCATCCCGCAGGGCTCTCCGATCTCCCCGCTGCTGGCGAACCTGTACATGCGACGGCTGGTGTTGTGGTGGAGACAATCGGGCGCGCGGCGGCGGCTGAAGGCCGTCATGGTCAACTATGCCGACGACTTGGTGATCTGCTGCAAGGGTACGGCCGACATCGCCATGCAGACGATGCGAGAGGTCATCAAGAAACTGCAACTGGCGGTCAACGAGGACAAGACACGAATCTGCCACCTGCCGGAAGAGCGGTTCGACTTCCTGGGCTACACGTTCGGACGGTGCTACTCCCACAAGACCGGGAAGGCCCACCTCAACTCGAAGCCATCGAAGAAGAGCATCAAGCGAATCTGCGATGCGATCAGGAACGAGACGGGCCGGCACAGGACGTTGTTATCAACCGAGAAGGTGGTGAAGCGGCTCAATGCCAAGCTCACCGGATGGGCGAACTACTTCCGTCTCGGGCCGGTCTCACCGGCCTACAGGGCGGTCGATGCCCATGCCATCCATCGGCTGCGCCAGTGGTTATGCGAAAAGCATCGGGTTCAAGGCCAGGGGTACAATCGCTTCCCCGACCGGTACCTCTACGAGACGTTGGGGCTGGTACGGCTGCCGAAGTCGACGCGTAACCTGCCGTGGGCGAAGGCATGAGAGCTTGCCCGGGAGCCGGATGCGCGAAACGCGCACGTCCGGTTCGATGAGCGGGGAAGGGAAACGGGGCGTTGCCGAATGGCCCAAGCCACCGCGCCCTTCCTCGACTCTACCGTGAAGACCATCGCGCGGGGAATGCCGGGTTGATCCGGCTGAACCTGTGGTGACTGCCGCCTGCTTTTTCTTCTGCAGGCGGGCCATGGGTGAGGCCCTCACCCGGCATTCCCCGCGCCCTCTGTTTCATGGGGGCGAGACGACCGGCACAGCTCGGGCGCGCAAGGCGTCGCGATGACGGTCGAACACGTCCCCTGCCCCGCCCCCCTGCAACGTGATGAGGTTCAGATGATCAGGCCGATCGGTCGTCATGCGGCGGGACTGAGCGCCGTCGCCCGTTGCATCCCCGCGGTGCGGACGCACGCGGCTTTCAATCACCGGCTGCCGGGAGCGCGCGCACGAACAGCAACAAGATCTTACATGACGACATCAGACCTGCGCAAAAGCGCCGCTGACGCGGCGTGTGTTCGCATCTGTGGCCGCACGCGATCGAACCGATGGCGCTCCTCGCGGTGCAGCCGCGATCGCGTCAACCGTATCGTGAGGAAGCCCCGATGTCGTCACCCACGCCAACAGGACGGCGGGCCATGCTCGTCCTGCTCGCCGTTCTCCTCCTCGGCAACATCGCCGCCATCATCGCCTGGCCGTCGCATTGCGGCACGAGCCCACGGCTCACGATCGGCGCGGTCATGCTCGCCGGCTGCGGCGAGGCCGACGCCGCTGGTCCTCACCTCGAGGCGATGCGGCGGCCGCATCGGGCGCCCGAGCCGGTTGAAATGGCGAAGGCTCCCTGACATCGTGGCGTCACCCGTGTTCAGCGATCAGCAGCCCGCCGAGATCGAGCGCGGCGACGCGCTGAGGCTGCTGCCGCGCCTTGCGGGCTGATGCGCCTCGTCTCGCCCAAGGAGCTTTCCCGATGTCCTACGCCTTCCTCTTGACCTCGCTGATCGTGGTGGCCTCGCCCGGCACCGGCGTGCTCTACACGCTGGCGGTGGCGCTGACGAAGGGGTCGCGGATGAGCGTCGCCGCGGCGTTCGGCTGCACGCTCGGCATCATCCCGGCGATGCTCGCCGCGATCGTTGGCCTTGCCGCCGTGCTGCACACCAGCGCGCTGGCCTTCGCCGCGCTGAAATGGTGTGGCGTTGTGTATCTCTTGTACATGGCCTGGCAGACGCTCGGGGAGCGTGGCGCGCTCTCGGTGGAGGCCAAGGATGACGCGAAGGACGCAGCGCGCTCGGCCGGGCGAGTGGTGCTGACCGGGTTTCTGATCAACATCCTCAATCCCAAGCTGTCGATCTTCTTCCTCGCCTTCCTGCCGCAGTTCATCGCCGCGGACGAAGTGCATCCGCTCGCCGCCATGCTCGAGCTGTCGGCCACGTTCATGGCGATGACGTTCGCGGTGTTCGTTGTCTACGGGCTGTTCGCCTCAGCGGTGCGCGATCGCGTCGTCAGCCGCCCCCGGGTGATGGCGTGGCTGCGCCGGGCGTTCGCCGGCGGCTTCGCCTTGCTCGGCGCGCGGCTGGCGCTGAGCGAGCGGTGAGGGCGGCCGATCAAGGGGGGCTGACGGCTCATGGCGACGGGAATACGACCTTCGCTCCTCACCCTGAGGAGCCCGCCGCAGGCGGGCGTCTCGAAGGGCGAGGCCCGCGCTGTGGCCTCATGGTTCGAGACGCGCCGCAAGGGCGGCGCTCCTCACCATGAGGGGTGGGGGTCCGAGGCCGCCGCTGCACGTTGACCACGAGTAGCGCGCTTATGATGGGAGTATCGAGTTGCGCCTTGGAAAGCCTGCGCAAAAACAAAACCCGCCCGGAGCGGTGCCACTCCAGACGGGTCGTGTTAGTTCAACAATTCAGCAGGACTGTATCAGCCGAACTGGTTCATCGTGTTGTGCGCGCCGCCGGCCTTCAGCGCCTTGTCGCCAGCAAAGTACTCCTTGTGGTCGTCGCCGATGTCGGAGCCGGCCATGTTCTGGTGCTTGACGCAGGCGATGCCCTGGCGGATCTCGGCGCGCTGGACGTTCTTGACGTAGCCCAGCATGCCCTGCTCGCCAAAGTACTCGCGGGCGAGGTTGTCGGTCGAGAGCGCGGCCGTGTGGTAGGTCGGCAGCGTGATGAGGTGGTGGAAGATGCCGGCGCGCTTGGCCGAATCCGCCTGGAAGGTGCGGATGCGCTCGTCGGCTTCCTTCGCCAGCGGAGTGTCGTCGTACTCCGCCTTCATCAGCTCGGCGCGGTTGTACCTGCTGACGTCCTGGCCCGCCTCCTTCATCGCGTCATAGACCTGCCAACGGAAGTTGAGGGTCCAGTTGAACGACGGCGAGTTGTTGTAGGCGAGTTTGGCGTTCGGGATCACCTTGCGGATGCGGTCGACCATCTTGGCGATCTGCTCGATATGCGGCTTCTCGGTCTCGATCCACAGGAGGTCGGCGCCGTTCTGCAGCGAGGTGATGCAGTCGAGCACGCAGCGGTCCTCACCGGTGCCGGGACGGAACTGGTAGAGGTTGGAGGGCAGCCGCTTCGGCCGCAGCATCTTGCCGTCGCGGTTGATGATGACGTCGCCGTTGCGGGCGTTCGCAGGCGTCACCTCCTCGCAGTCGAGGAAGCTGTTATACTGGTCGCCGAGATCGCCGGGCTGGCTAGAGAAGGCGATCTGCTGCGTCAGGCCGGCGCCGAGCGAGTCGGTGCGGGTGACGATGATGCCGTCCTCGACGCCGAGCTCCAGGAAGGCGTGGCGGCAGGCGCGGATCTTGGCCAGGAAGACGTCATGCGGCACGGTGACCTTGCCGTCCTGGTGGCCGCACTGCTTCTCGTCGGAGACTTGGTTCTCGATCTGCAGCGCGCAGGCGCCCGCCTCGATCATCTTCTTGGCGAGCAGATAGGTCGCTTCCGCATTGCCGAAGCCGGCATCGATGTCGGCGATGACAGGGACGACGTGGGTCTGGAAGCCGTCGATCTTGGCGATGATCTCGGTCTCCTTCGCCTTGTCGCCGGCCTTGCGGGCTGCGTCCAGCGTGCGGAACAGATCATTGAGCTCGCGCGAGTCGGCCTGGCGCAGGAAGGTGTAGAGCTCCTCGATCAGCGCGGGCACCGAGGTCTTCTCGTGCATCGACTGGTCCGGCAGCGGGCCGAACTCGGAGCGCAGCGCCGCGATCATCCAGCCCGAGAGATAGAGGTAGCGGCGATCGGTCTTGCCGAAATGCTTCTTGATCGAGATCAGCTTCTGCTGCGCGATGAAGCCGTGCCAGCAGCCCAGCGACTGCGTGTACTTGGTGCTGTCCTCATCATAGGCGGCCATGTCGGCGCGCATCACCGCGGCGGTGTAGCGGGCGACGTCGAGGCCGGTCCGGAAGCGGTTCTGCAGGCGCATGCGCGCCACGGCCTCGGCGGTGACGCCGTTCCAGGTCGGCTGGGTCTCGAGCAGCGCACGCGCCGCCTCGACTTCGGCCTGATAGGACGCCGGCCCCTGGATGGCCTGATCGCTCAATCCACGCGGTTGGAAATTCATGTCCGTGATCCCTTGGTTAAGGACAACCTGGGACCTGTTGTAAGCACGCTGGGACGGCGGACCAGACATTGCGCGGAAAACTTGTCACACTTTACAAACATCTCGTGTATAGCTGTAAGGAGATTACAAGACCGGGATTTGGCCATGACCACCGCCACGGCACGATCGATCTTCATGGGCCCGCGCCTGCGCCGCCTCAGGCGCGAGCTCGGCCTGACCCAGGCCGACATGGCCGCGGACCTCGAAATCTCAGCGCCTTACGTGGCGCTTTTGGAGCGGAACCAGAGGCCGGTGACGGCCGACATGCTGCTGCGCCTCGCCCGGACCTACAAGATCGACCTGGCCGATCTGGCCGGCGACGGCGGTGCCGATCACACCGCGCGGATGCAGTCGGTCCTGAAGGACCCGATGTTCTCCGACATCGACATCCCCGCGCTGGAGATTTCCGACCTCGCGGTCAGCTATCCCGGCATGACCGAAGCCTTCCTGCGCCTCTACACGGCGTATCGCGAGGAGCAGCTCGCGCTGGCCGAGCAGCGCGCGCCGGCGCTGGCCGGCACAGCGCCGCGGCCGGGAAATGACGGTTTCGATGCCAACGATCCTGTTGCCGACGTCCGCCGCTTCCTCGCCGCCCGCCGCAACAACTTTGCCCAGCTCGACGATGCCGCCGAGCGCCTCGCCCAGGCCATCTTCCAGGGGCCGCCGACCGGGTCCCCGCAGGTCTCGGCGGGGCCGGCCGGCTTCATCGAGCGCTTTCGCGCGCGGCACAATCTCCAGGTCCGCTACATGCCGCCGAACGTCATGCTCGGCTCGCTGCGGCGGCTCGACCTGCACCGGCGGCAATTGCTGATCGAGGACTCGCTGGACAGCGCGAGCCTGAAATTCGAGCTCGCCCGGCAGCTCGCTTATCTCGAGCTCGATACCGAGATCGGCGCAGCGCTGGAGGACGGCAAGTTCGCGAGCAAGACCGCCGAGCTCTTGGCGCGGCGCGCGCTCGCGGCCTACGCGGCGGCTGCGATCATCATGCCCTATTCGATCTTCGCGAAGGCCGTCGATGCGAGGGCCTATGATCTCGAGGCGCTGGCGCGGCAGTTCGGCACCAGCTTCGAGCAGACGGCGCATCGCGTCACGACCCTGCAGAAGCCGGGCGCCGAGCGGATTCCGTTCTTCCTGATCCGCGTCGATCCCGCCGGCAACGTCTCGAAGCTGCTCGACGGCGCCGGCTTCCCGTTCGCGCGCCACGGCGGCGCCTGCCCGCTGTGGTCGGTGCACGGCATCTTCAAGACGCCGCGCCAGATCGTGACGCAATGGCTGGAGCTGCCGGACGGCCGCCGCTTCTTCTCGATCGCGCGCACGGTGACCGCCGGCGGCGGCTCCTACGGCGCCGTCCGCGTCGAGCGGGCGATTGCGGTCGGCTGCGCCGCCGAGCATGCGGGCCAGTTGATCTACACCCGCGACGGCCACGGGCCTGATGCCAACGCGCCGACGCCGATCGGCGTCGCCTGCCGAGTCTGCCACCGGCCGAAATGCGCGGCACGCTCGGCGCCGCCGATCGGGCGCGAGATCCTGCCGGACGATTTCCGGACGTCGTCGGTTCCGTTCGGCTTCTCGGCGGATTGAGCATGGGCCGGCAATGGAACAAGGAGCTGGTCGGCGGCCGGGATGGCGGGCGAAAATCCGCCAAAACGGGCTGCAAATCGGCTGGGACGCCATGGCCCTTGACGGAACAGCCATAAACCGGACAAAGATTGCGCCAAAATGTCGCGGCGGAGATTGGCCATGAGATACGTCGACGGCGCTGTGATGTTCCTCAGTCTGTGGCTGCTGGCATCGATGGTCCTCGACGCCGTGACGCCGCCCGAGCTGAACTTCTACATGATCGGACCGATCATTGCGCCGGCCGCGATCATCACCGGCTTCCTGTACTGGCTTCGCATCCCCTCCCGCGACTTCGTGCTGGCGTCCGCAGCCATCTGGATGGTCTGCGAGATGACGATGGAGATGATCACCCCCAAGCCGCTGTCGCCGCTGCTGGCGGTGGCCGCCGTCGCGCCGCTGTTGGTGGCCGGGATCCTCCTGCACGTCCAGCACTGGCGCCAATCGAGCGGCCGCTCGCCACCGCCCGCTTCGGCGCCGACGACCAATCTGCCGGGCTCCTCCAACGCGATGCCGGGCCGGCGGCCGTTCTGAGCCGCGCCGGCAATGGTGGATAGCGTGCAGCTGATCCTCCCGTTGTTCTACGGGACTGGATGTTTACGAGGAAATCAGAAACCCCCTCTTAAGCTCCGCCGGTCCATCAGAAGCCGACACACAGCCGCGCGGGGACCATGCTCAACGAACTTCTCGTGATCGAAGATGCCGACGTTCATCTGTCGATCCTGCGCAAGATCGCCGTGCAGGCGGGCTTTGCGACGACCGGCGTGAACTCGGTCGACGGCGCGATGAACGTGCTGCGCCGGCGCAGCTTCGAATGCATCACGCTCGACCTGAATCTGGGCGAGCGCTCCGGCACGGAGGTGTTGCAGCTGTTGGCGGACATCAAATCCCGCACGCCGGTGCTGATCATCAGCGGCTCCGACGATCAGACCCGGGACGTCACGGTCCGCGCCGGCAAGATCCTCGGCCTCAACGTCTATCCGCCGTTCTCCAAGCCGGTCGACCTCGCTTTGCTCCGACAGACGCTGCGCCAGATCGCCGCCGACACCGACCGGCAGCGCCGCGTCAAAGCCAGCATTCGCTAGCCCGAACGCTCGCTCGTTTTCCCGCTTGATCCAGATCAAGGCGCCATACCTCTGCCGCTTGTTGGCTGCAGAGGGACGAGCGGAAACGAGATGCGATGACGGCAGCGAATTCAGCCAACGAAGCAGAAGCAGTTGTGATCGAAGCGACGCCCTACGAGCTCGTGGGCGGCGAGGCTGGCGTGCGCCGTCTGGCGGAGCGCTTTTACACCATCATGGACCAAGAGCCCGGCGCCAGCCGCATCCGGGCGATGCACGACGCCGATCTTGGTCCGATCAAGCAGTTGCTGTTCGAATTTCTCAGCGGATGGCTCGGCGGGCCGGCGCTCTATTTCGAGCGGGCCGAGCATCGCTGCATCATGTCGGCGCACCGTCCGTATCCGATCGGCGACGCCGAGCGCGACGAGTGGATGACATGCATGCGCCGCGCGATGTTCGATTGCGACATCACCGGCGACATGTATGCACTGCTTGATCAAGCATTCCTGCGGATGGCGAACGCATTCCGGAGCCGCCAGGCGAGCTGACCGGAGCTCCCATCAGTCCGACTTGGTTGCGGCCTCCCGCGCGAGACGCTCGGCCCTGAGCCGCTCGCGGTTGGCGTAAAAGGCCCGCTGGGCCGCCTCGTGATCGCGCATGGCCTGCTCGGCATCAGCCCTGCGGGTGGCGTCACGCGCCCGACGCTCCTCCGGCGTGAGGACGCGAGGCTGTCTGTCTGTGCTATCGTAAGGCATGGGCAGATAACGCCCAAGCGGCCGGGATGTTCCCAGCATACGATGGTTCAGTCCGACTTTCGTGGAAACAGCTGGTCGCGGATGTAGCGCGACGTCGGCGTCAGGCTGAGTCCGTAGGGCTTCTGCCACACCGCGCGGTCGATCTCCTTCTTGTCTCCGATCTCCAGGCGCCCTTTGGCATGCTTGGCGATGAAGATGGCGTCGCTCATCTTGCGGCCCGACCGCTTATTCTTGGCGGTGACTTCCTTCCACAGCCGCAGGCGGCCGAGCTTGAGCTTCGGAAGCTCCTCCTTGATCTCGCGCTTCAGGCAATCCTTCGCCGTTTCCTGCGCGCGTTTGCGGCCGCCCGGAAACATCCAGCGTCCGTCGGCCCGGCGTCGGACCAGGAGAACCCTTCCGCCCTTGGCGGCAACCAGCTTGGACGCCTTGGTCATGGCCCCGAAGCTCTCACCTCTCGAACAATGAAGTGGAGTCTATCAAGATTCGCTCCCACTCCTGCTCCGGAGCTTTGCGGAGATTCGGCCAGGACCCGCGCGTCCGCCGAGCAGGCTCAACCGCAGCGCTCCGCCCCGTCAGCAGTGGCTCAGTAGCAGGAGCGCGGATCGACCGCGACATACTCTCCCGACGGATAGCGATAGTAGCAATTGCCCTGCGACAGATAATAGCCCGGTCGCGCCGCAGCCGTTGCGCCGGCGATAGCGCCGGTGGCACCACCGAGCACGGCGCCCGCCGCGGCACCGCCCGCCTTGCCGGTGAGGATGCCGCCGAGCACCCCGCCGATGATCGCGCCCCCGAGCGCGCTGGCGCCCGGATCGACTTCGGCCGGAGGCGGCGGCGCCGGTTCGTAGGCGACCGGCGGGGGCGCCTCGTAGGCCGCCGACGGTGCATAGACCACATCGTCAGCATAGTCCTCCGACACGTAGGTCGGCGGCCCTTCCATGGGCTCGGGATAATAGTACCAGACGCCACCGACGTCCCACCACCAGCCCGGACGGCCGTTGTGAACCTCGTGCCGCCAGCGGCCACCTTCCCAGCCGATCCGGCCGCGATAAGGCTGCCCACCATAGTCGCGCACGGCGACCCTGCCGTGCGCATAACGCGCATCCGGTCCCGGCCCGATCGCCGCCGGACCCGGGCCTGCGGCGTAGCCATGGCTGGCTCCCGGCGGACGTCCCTGGGGGGCAACGGCAGCCCGCGGCGGTGCGGCCGGCTGTGCTCCCTGCGGCTGGCCGGCCATGGGGCCGGCTTGCCGCGGAATCGGGACATGGGGCTGGCCGCCCGGTTGCCCACCCTGGGCTGGCGCTTGGCGGATGACACCCGGCGAGCGGGCCTGGGGCGAATGCCCGGCGCCAGGACCAGCCTGGTCCTGGGTTTGCGCCCCGGCTTGGGCGGGGATCGCGACCGCGGTCAGGATTGCGATCGCGGGCAGCCACCGTGTGCTCTGGTTGGACAACGTCATTCTCCCCTACCCCTTTGATCGCCCGCCGTCTGCGTTGGTTGCCGCACAGGGCGGGGTGCGATGCGGACTGATGACTCCGGCTCGCCGGCTTCCGCGTGTACGGTCCGGACACACCATAATTTGCGCGACAAACGGGTAAAATCCCGACTATTTTGCGGCCAAGTCAGCCTGCCGCGTCAGGTTAACCGAGACGCACGCTGATTCGCCGCTCCGATCGTGCAACCTCGCTTGCGCGGTCTTGCCGGTCCGGTTCGAGCTGATCGGCGGTCACCGGTCGGGCACGATCACGTTGCAGTTGGTTCGTCCCGACATCAGACAATCCTGCATCCGGCTTGCGGAGGTCAGGCTGCGGGCCAACCACAAGCCGAAGGCCACCACGACCGCCGCGAACACGAGTCCCGCCACGGCGCCGCGTCGCCCGTTATCCGGCCCCTGCGTACTCATCGGTGCCCTAGGCGGCCCGCAGGCCAGCGGCCTCACCGTGCGGTTGCTGCTGCTGCTGGCGCGATGCCGGCGAGATCGACTCGATCCGCGTGCAGCTCGTCACCCAGAACAGCTGCCCGCATTCCCATTCGGAACCCAGCACACCGGCCGAAACGGGCCTCGGGCGGGCGAGGACCGCGGTCATCACGCATGCGCTGACCACGAGAGCGACGAGCGCGAGGCCGAGCGCCATGCGCCCACGGCGAACAGAGGTCATGCCGGTCAACTCCGTTGGATGTCGCACCCGGGCGGTGCGCTGGTGCCGCGAGGCGTGAAGCGACTCACAGCCCGCCGACCTGCGTCAGCGACGGGGCTGCTTACATAGCCTCCGGCGAACGCCATGCAAGCGCCGGGCAGGTCGGATGTGGAGGAGCGGCGATAAAGCATTTGTCATCGACGCATGCGATCCTATACACACGGGCTCGCGTCGGCCTCCGCTCGTGTTCACGACATCGTGGAAGAATTGCCTGGCGGCGCGTGCAGCCCCTGACCGAACACCCAACTAGCGAAGTGACGACGTCTCCATGAGAGGATTCAAGGAACCTGGATTTGCCGATCGGCAGAAGGCCGCACAGCAGGCCCGCCAGAGCATCGTGCAGAAGTTCAAATCGCAGCCGGGACCGGACGATCCCGAAGTCGTGAAGCGACGGCAGGAGCGCGAAGCCGCCGCCGCCCGCCGCGAGCAGCAGCGATTGGAGCGCGAGGCCGCCAAGGCCGAGCAGAAGCGTCTCGAGGAAGAGGCCAAGGCCGCCGAGAGTGCCCGGCTTGCGCGCGAGGCGGAAGAACAAGCCGCCCGCCTGGCCGAGATGGAAGCCGAGCAGAAGGCGAAGCGCGATGCGCGCTATGCCGCGCGCAAGGCCCGTGGAAAGAAGAAGTAAGCAGCGACGCTGCCACCACGAGACCTGCGTGTCGTCGCAGCCGGCATCGCTGCGATTCCTCATTCATCGGCGATGGGACTGATACGGTCGTCCCATCGCACGATGACGTGCGAGACGCGTCAGTTCTTCTTCATCATGCCGTCGTCCTTCTTCATCCCGTCCTTGGACATGGCATCGTCCTTCTTCATGGCGTCCTTCGCCATCGAGTCCTTCTTCATGCCGTCGTGGGACATCGCGCCCTTTTTCATCCCATCGTCCTTGCTCATCTTGTCCTCCGCGAATGCCGTCGGCGCGACGGCCACGTTGAACGCGAGTGCGGCAGCGGAGATTCCGAGGATGAGGCGGCTACGATTGGTCATGATGATCGCTCCTTCGTATGACGGGTTCGACGGCGACGGACGCGCCGTTCTTGGACATCGACGTTCCGATGAAGGCGATTGTTACGAGCGCGGACGAGAATCATTGTTCGATCAAATTTGACTCGAATGCGCCCTCTTCTGGAATCAACGACACAATTTTGCCCGGCAAAGCCATGTTAGTACAACCCGCGCAAGGGATTCACAGGCCGGCACGTGCGCCGCAGCATTATGTCGCTTCCCATGCATTTGGCCTCGAACGAACTGTCTAGTTCGGCTAGAGGTAAGTCCGGCAAATTGGCTGGTATAAGTCACGCCAACGAACCGGGGTCGGGAACCCAACCAAAAGTTGTCCAGGGGAAATCTCATGCTATCACGCCGTCATGTCATCGCATCCGCGCTCGCTGCGCCGGCCATTCTGCGTTTTGGAACCGGTACGGCCCACGCGGCAACGACGCTGAAGATCTCCCACCAGTTTCCCGGCGGCACCATCGACAAGGGCGATTTCCGCGACCGGCTCTGCCGGGTGTTCTCGGAGGAGGTTGCGAAGCGCTCCGGCGGCGAGATCGCGACCGAGATCTATCCGAACTCCTCGCTGATCAAGACCGTCGCGCAGTTCTCGGCCATGCGGAAGGGCGCGCTCGACATCAGCCTCTATCCGATGCCCTATGCCGGCGGCGAAGTTCCCGAGACCAACATCGCGCTGATGCCCGGGCTCGTTACGACCTACGACCAGGGCATGCGCTGGAAGAACGAGCCGGTCGGCAAGACGCTGAGCGATTTCCTGGCCGACAAGGGCATCATCCTGCTGACCTGGGTCTGGCAGGCGGGCGGGGTCGCCAGCCGATCGCGGCCGCTGGTGACACCCGACGATGCCAAGGGCATGAAGGTGCGCGGCGGCTCGCGCGAGATGGACATGGTGCTGCAGACGGCCGGCGCCTCGGTGCTGTCGGTTCCATCGAACGAAATCTACACCGCGATGCAGACCGGTGCCTGCGATGCCGGCATCACCTCGTCGACCAGCCTGATCTCGTTCCGCCTGGAAGAGGTGTCGAAGGCCCTCACCTCCGGAGCCAAGGCGTCGTACTGGTTCATGCTCGAGCCGCTGATGATGTCCAAGGCCTCGTTCGACAAGCTGCCGAAGAACCAGCAGGACATCCTCCTCGCGGTTGGCGCTGAGATGGAGGCGTTCGGGCGCAAGGGCGCGCAGGACGACGACATCGAAGTTGCAAAAGTCTACGAAAAGGCGGGCGCCAAGGTTGTGGAACTCGATGTCGGGACCGTCAACAAATGGCGCGACATTGCCCGTGACACGGCCTGGAAGGACTATGGCGGCAAGTCTGCGAACTGCGCCAAGCTCCTCAAGCTCGCCTCCGACGTCGCGGCCTGATTGATGCACGCGCCCGTTATCGATACCGAGGCCACGACAGCCATCGGCGCCAGCGGACCGCTGGCGCCGCTCCAGCGTGTTGTCTCGCTACTCAATCGCATCATCGTCGTTCTGGCCGCGTTTGCACTGGTCGCGGCCTGCGTCATCCTGAGCTACAGCGTGGCGGGCCGTGCACTGTTCAAGGCCGCCAACTACTGGCAGGACGAAGCCGCCGTATTCTTGCTCGTCGGCGCCACCTTCATGACTGCGGCCTATGTGCAGGAGCATCGCGGCCACGTCAGCATCGAAGCCTTCGTTGGGTTGATGTCTCCGCTCGCCAACAAGATCAGGCTCTGGCTGGTCGACGTCGCGAGCTTCTTGTTTTGTGCCTTCTTCACCTGGAAATCCTGGACCCTGACACACGAGGCCTGGGTCGATGGCCAGGTCTCGAATTCGATGTGGTCGCCGCCGCTGGCGATTCCTTACGGCCTGATGGCCGCCGGGATGACCCTGCTGTGCCTGCAGATGCTGCTGCAGATCGTGGCCCCGCTGACCGGAGCGCGTCGATGAGCGTGTTCGGAATTGGGGTTGCCTACGGACTCTCGACCCTGTTTGCGATGTTCGCGGGCATGCCGATCGCGTTCGCGCTCGGCGCCGTCGCCGTCGTATTCATGGCCATCTACATGCCGGCCGCGTCGCTCGATACCGTCACGCAGAACGTCTACGAGGAGATGGCGTCGATCACGCTGCTGTCGATCCCGCTGTTCATCCTCAAGGGTGCCGCGATCGGCCGTTCCCGCGCCGGACAGGATCTCTATTCTGCTCTGCATGCCTGGCTGCATCGCGTGCCCGGCGGATTGGGCGTCGCCAACGTGTTCGCCTGCGCGCTGTTCGCGGCAATGGCGGGATCGTCGCCCGCGACCTGCTCGGCGATCGGCTCGGCCGGCATTCCCGAGATGCGCAAGCGCGGCTATTCCGGCGGCTTCGCAGCCGGCATCATCGCCGCCGGCGGCACGCTCGGCATCCTGCTGCCGCCGTCGATCACGATGATCCTGTTCGCGATCGCCGCGGAGAAATCGCTGGGACGGCTGTTCCTGGCCGGCATCGGCCCCGGATTGCTGCTGGTCACGCTGTTCGGCGTCTATGCCGTCGTGCGCTTCCGCCAGGAATACGCGCGCGCAAAAACGGTCTATGAGAAGTCGGGCACCTGGTCGGACATCCTGATCAAGGACGAATACACGATGGCGCAGCGCTTCTCCGTGCTGCCCCGCGTGATCCCGTTCGTGCTGCTGCTGACCGGCGTCATGGTTGCGCTCTATGGCGGGCTGGCCACGCCGTCGGAGACGGCAGGTCTCGGCGGCATCCTGGCGCTGGTGCTGATTGCGATCATCTACCGGGTCTGGAGCCCGACCGACCTCGCGCCGATCATGAAGGCGACGCTGCGCGAGTCGACCATGCTGATGCTGATCATCGGCATGTCGCTCTTGTACTCCTACGTGATGAGCTACCTGCACATCTCGCAGTCGGTGGCGGAATACATCGTCGCGATGCATCTGCCGCGCTGGGAGCTGCTCGCCGCGATCCTGCTGATGGTGGTCGTGCTCGGCTTCTTCCTGCCGCCGGTGTCGATCATCCTGATGACGGCGCCGATCATCCTGCCGCCGCTGCGCGCGGCGAACTTCGACATCATCTGGTTCGGCGTGGTGATGACGATCGTCATGGAGATGGGCCTGATCCATCCGCCGGTGGGTCTCAACATCTTCGTCATCAGAAACGTCGCGCCGGACATCCCGCTGCGGGAGGTGATCTGGGGCACGCTGCCGTTCGTGCTGCTGATGATGGCCGCCGTGCTGCTGCTCTGCTTCGTGCCGCAGATCTCGACGGCGCTGCCGGATCTCGTGATGGGGCCGGATCTGAGCCGCTGACGCGGCGGCGAATGGCGAATGGGGAGTGGCGAATAGGGGATATAGCGAATGGGCCTTCCCTATTCGCCATTCGCTACTCGCCTCATCTTCGCATTCAGTGCCGCTGCAACACGGCTGACCGGTGGCCGGCCGAGCAGCCGGCTGATTTCGTTGGTGGCGGCCAGCAGTTTCGTCATGTCGACGCCGGTGCGGATGCCCATGCCTTCGAGCATGTAGACGACGTCCTCGGTCGCGACGTTGCCGGTCGCGCCCGGCGCGAATGGGCAGCCGCCGAGGCCGCCGGCCGCGGCATCGATGACGCGGACGCCCTCCTCCATGCCCGCATAGAGATTGGCCAGCGCCTGGCCGTAGGTGTCGTGGAAATGCATCGCCAGATGCGTCACCGGCACGTCGTCGCAGACAGCGCGCAGCATCTGCCTGGCCTTGAGCGGCGTGCCGACGCCGATCGTATCGCCCAGCGATATCTCGTAGCAGCCGAGGTCCCACAGCGCCTTGGCGACATTGGCGACGGCCTGCGGCCTGATCTCGCCTTCATAGGGGCAACCCAGCGCGCAGGAGACGTAGCCGCGCACCCGGATGCCGTCGGCCTTGGCGTGGGCGATCACCGGCTTGAAGCGCTCCAGCGACTCTTCGATCGAGCAATTGATGTTGGCGCGGGAGAAGCTCTCGGAGGCCGCGGTGAAGACCGAGATCACCTTGGCGCCCGCGGCGCGCGCCGCCTCATAGCCCTTCACGTTCGGCACCAGCACGTGGAATTCGCCGGGCAACGCGGCGACGCTGCGCATCACCTCGTCCGATCCCACCATCTGCGGGATTGCCTTGGGCGAGACGAAGGCGCCGACCTCGACCATGGTCAGCCCTGCGTCCACCAGCGCACGGACAAAGGCGATGCGATCGGCCACGCTGATCGGCATCTTCTCGTTCTGCAGGCCGTCCCGCGGGCCCATTTCGATGATGCGCACGCTTTCGCTCATGCCGACCTCTTCGGGTTCGAGGATCAGGCGGACGGTTCGAGGTCCGCCAGTTCGACGCCTTCCTGCACGATGTCGCCGACCTTGCACTTGATCGCCTTGAGCCGGCCTGCGAACGGCGCCCGCAGGGTCTGCTCCATCTTCATGACTTCGAGCGTCAGGATCGCCGCGCCCTTCTCCAGGACCGCACCTTCCTGCGCGAGCAGCGCCACCACGGTCCCCGGCAACGGCGCCACGATCTTGTCCTCGCCGGCCTGCTCCTCGTCGTCACCGCCGAACGGATCGATCCAATGCAGATCGAAACGGCCGTTGCGGGTTCGCAGGTACAGCTCGTGGCCCTCGATGACGGCCACCACATGGGATTTGACGCCGTCGCGCACAAGGTCGAAGCCGCCGTCGTCGGTCGGAGTGACCGAGAACGAGCTCTCGCGGCCCTCGATCGACAGGCGCTGCACGCCCGGACCATAGGCCAGCGTCACCGTCCGCGACTCCGCTCCGGCGCCCTGGCGGAACGAGAACATGCGCTGCCGCAGTCCCACCGGCATCCAACCGGATGCGCGCCACGGCGATCCCTGCTCCTTCACGGCCACGGTCTGCTCGTCGATGAGAATGGCCGCGACGGCGGCACAGAGCTCGACGTCGCCGGCCACCGCCCCTGACTGGGTCAGATGCGTCAGATGGCGCTCGATGAAACCGGTGTCGATCGCGTTCGCCACGACGTCGGGATGCGTCAGCAGCGCCGACAGGAACGGGATGTTGCTGACGATGCCGCGGACGTCGGTGTCCTCCAGGCCGCGGTTGAGCCGCTCGATCGCGACCTCGCGGGTCGGCGCCCAGGCAATCATCTTGGCGAGCATCGCGTCGTAATAGGGCGAGACCGCATCGCCCTCGCGATAGCCGGCATCGATGCGCAGGCCGCCGGTTTCAGCAGGAAGCCGCCAGGTCTTGATCGTGCCGACTGAGGGCATGAAGTTCTTGGCGGGATTTTCCGCGTAGACGCGGGCCTCAATGGCATGACCATGCAACCGGATCTGGTCCTGCGTCAGCGGCAGCTCTTCGCCGAAGGCGACGCGCAACTGCCATTCGACGAGATCGACGCCGGTGATCAACTCGGTGACGGGATGCTCGACCTGCAGGCGTGTATTCATCTCGATGAAGAACACGTCGCGGCCGTCGGAGACGAACTCGATGGTGCCGGCGCCGACATAGTTCACCGCGCCCGCCGCGCGCCTCGCCGCCGCGCAAACCGTCTCCCGCTGCTCCGGCGTCAGCGTCGGCGACGGCGCCTCCTCGACCACCTTCTGGTGCCGACGCTGCAAGGTGCATTCGCGCTCGAACAGCGACACCAGATTGCCGTGGCTGTCGCCGATGATCTGCACCTCGATGTGGCGCGGGTTCTGGACGAATTTCTCGATCAGCACACGGTCGTCGCCAAACGCCGCCTTGGCCTCGCGCTTGGCGCTGGTGACGGCATCAGCGAGATCGCCGGCTGCATTGACCACGCGCATGCCGCGGCCGCCGCCACCGGCGGAGGCCTTGATCAGAACGGGAAAGCCGATCCGCGCGGCTTCATTGGCGAGCGTCGCCTCGTCCTGCGCCTCGCCGTGATAGCCGGGCACCAGCGGCACGCCGGCCTGCTCCATCAGGAATTTGGAGCCGGACTTGGAGCCCATCGCGGTGATCATCGCGGCCGTCGGCCCGATGAACACCAGGCCCGCGTCGAGACAGGTCTGCGCGAATTCGGCGCTCTCGGACAGGAAGCCATAGCCGGGATGAACCGCCTCGGCGCCTGTCTGCCTTGCAGCCTCGATCAAGCGCTCGATGTTGAGATAGGAATCGCGGGCGCGTGCGGGGCCGAGCAGCACCGCCTCGTCGGCGAGCGCGACATGCAGCGCGTTTCGATCCGCCTCAGAGTAGACCGCGACAGTCTTCAATCCCATCGCGCGTGCCGTGCGGATGACGCGCACGGCGATCTCGCCGCGGTTGGCGATCAGGAGCTTGCGGAAACGACGATACAATCCGGGACGAACCATGATCACATCCTGAACAGGCCGAATTTGGTCGGCTCGACCGGGGCATTGGCGGCGGCAGACAATCCGAGGCCAAGCACGAGGCGGGTATCGGCGGGATCGATCACCCCGTCGTCCCACAGCCGCGCCGTCGCGTAGTAGGGATTGCCCTGGGCCTCGTATTGCGCACGGATGGGGCTACGGAATTTCTCTTCCTCCTCCGTGGGCCAGCTCTCGCCCTTGGCCTCGATGCCATCGCGGCGGACCTGGCTCAGCACCATCGCCGCCTGCTCGCCGCCCATTACCGAGATGCGCGCATTCGGCCACATCCAGAGGAAGCGCGGCGCATAGGCGCGGCCGCACATGCCGTAGTTTCCGGCGCCATAGGAGCCGCCGATCACGACGGTAAACTTCGGCACCGCGGCGGTCGCGACCGCCGTGACCAGCTTGGCGCCGTCGCGTGCGATGCCCCCGGCCTCGTATTTCTTGCCGACCATGAAGCCGGTGATGTTCTGCAGGAACACCAGCGGGATGTTGCGCTGGCAGCACAGCTCGATGAAGTGCGCCCCCTTCAGCGAGCTCTCGCTGAACAGGATGCCGTTGTTGGCGATGATGCCGACCGGATGGCCCCAGATATGCGCGAAGCCGCACACCAGCGTCTGGCCGTAGAGCTTCTTGAACTCGTCGAACTCCGAGCCGTCGACCACCCGCGCGATGATGTCGCGCACGTCGAACGGCTTACGGCCGTCGACCGGCACGACGCCGTAGATCTCTTCCGCCGCATAGCGCGGCTCGCGCACCTCGCGCATGTTCAGCGCGCTGCGTGCGCCCGGCGGCTTCAGCGTGCCGACGATGCGCCGTGCGATGCCGATCGCGTGCGCGTCGTTCTGCGCATAGTGGTCGGTGACGCCCGACTGCCGCGAATGCACGTCGGCGCCGCCCAGCTCCTCGGCGCTGACGACCTCGCCGGTTGCCGCCTTCACCAGCGGCGGGCCGCCCAGAAAAATTGTGCCCTGGTTGCGCACGATGATGCTCTCGTCCGACATCGCCGGCACATAGGCGCCGCCCGCCGTGCACGAGCCCATCACGATCGCGATCTGCGGAATGCCGGCCGCCGACATCTGCGCCTGGTTGTAGAAGATGCGGCCGAAATGCCGCTCGTCGGGGAAGATCTCGTCCTGCAGCGGCAGGAACGCACCACCCGAGTCGACCATGTAGACGCAGGGTAGATTGTTCTGCCGGGCGATGTCCTGGGCACGCAGATGCTTCTTCACCGTCATCGGGTAGTAGGTGCCGCCCTTGATGGTGGCGTCGTTGGCGACGACGACGCATTCACGGCCGGCAATGCGGCCGATGCCGGTGACGATGCTGGCCGAGTGGACGTCGCCGCCATAGAGCCCATGTGCGGCCAATGGCGACAGTTCGAGGAACGCCGTTCCGGGGTCGAGCAGCAGGTCGACGCGCTGGCGCGCCAGCATCTTGCCGCGCGACAGGTGCCGGTTGCGCGAGGCTTCGCCGCCGCCCTCGGCGACCTGCGCCAGCTTTGTTCTGAGGTCGGCGACCAGCCCGCGCATGGCGTCGGCATTACGGGCGAAATCGGAGGACGATGGATCGATCGTGGAATGAAGCGTCATGACCGGCGTCTTCGTTGCGAGGCTGGAGGGGGAAGCCGTGGGAGCACGCGTCAGAGCGGTCGCGGCCGTCCAGGCCGCTGCGAGCCCGGGTGTACCATCTTTGCCCGCATGCTGTCCTCCCTGCCCGCCGGCGGCCCGGTTTGCGGCCATCCGTCCTTCTCGAATTAAACGATCATACGTTTTTAAATTCTATTCTCAAGCGGATTGTTGTAGGGTCCGGGGCGAGCAGCATTTGCTTGAGACCACGGAATTTTCAGACTTCACTACGGGACCCCCTACCGTGGCGGATCCGCCGCGATCGGCACCGGGACGGTCCAGCGAGGACGAGATGGCGCGCACGATCGGGTCACATGGTCCGACGACGATGGAGGCGATCCGCAAGGCCGGCCTGCGGCTGATCTTCCAGCATGGCTATGAGGCCATGAGCCTGCGCCAGCTCGCCGCCGAGGTCGGCATCCAGCCAGGCTCGCTCTACAATCACATCAGCACCAAACAGGAGCTGCTGGCGGAGCTGATCCAGGACCACATCAACGACCTCCTGCGCGAGCTCGAACAGGCGCTGCGCGACACCCAGGGTCCGGTCGAACGTCTCAGGGCGTTCGTCGCCTTCCACGTCGGCTATCACATGACCCGAAAGCGCGAGGTCTTCATCGCCAACTCGGAGCTGCGCAGTCTCGAGCCCCGCAACTATGAGGCGGTGGTAGCGCTGCGCGGCGCCTATGAGCGCCGGCTGGCCGACATCCTCAGCGACGGTGTGGCGCAAGGCGTGTTCGACGTCGACGACATCCAGGTCGCGACCTTTGCCATCATCGCGCTCTTGACCGGGCTGTGCAGCTGGTACCGTCCGGGCGGCCGGCTCAGCAAGGAGACGATCATCGCGGCCCATGAGAAGCTCGTCCTCTCCGGCGTCATGCCGCGCACCGCCGGGCCTGCGCAGGCCGGCGGCGGCCGGCCTGATCACCCAACCGGCTGAACGGGCCGCGCCGATGGCTGGCAGCCCGGAGCTCGACGCGATCGATCGCAGGATCCTGGCGGAGCTCCAGGCCGATGGCCGGATCCGCATCAACGAGCTCGCCGGCCGGGTGGGGATCTCGCATCCGAACTGCCTGCGCCGCGTGCGGACGCTGCGCAATAGCGGCGTGATCAAGTCCATCCGCGCCAGCATCGACGAGCGGTCGCTGGGCTATGAGGTGGTAGCGTTCGTGTCGATTCAGCTCGACAGCCAGCACCAGACGGCGCTGGAGGCGTTCGAGGCCGCGATCGTACCGTTGCCCTGGGTCCAGCAATGCTGGCGGCTGTCGGGAGATGCGGATTTTCTGCTGAAATGCGTGTCGACCGGGGTCGAAGGCATGAGCCGCCAGCTCCGCCAGTTCGCCGCCCTGCCCGGCGTCCGGGCCATCAGGAGCTTCCCGGTGCTTGGCCTGTCCAAGGACGCGCCGCTGCCCATCCCCGGCGGGCTGCTGAACGGATGATGGCCGTGTCGGCCCCTCAATGCGTCCAGGGCTCGCCGCGGCGGAACGAGAAATTGTCGGCATAGGCGATCTGCCGCTTCACCGGCTCCTTCGGCTCGATCACCTCATAGGGAATGCCCTTGCGTTCGCAATAGGCGATCGCCTCGTCCTTGGTGTCGAAGCGCAAGGTGACCTGCTGCTTCATGTCCGAAGAGGATGTCCAGCCCATCAGCGGCTCGACCGAACGCGGCTGCTCCGGCTCATAATCCAACTGCCAGTCCCGGGTCTTGGCCTTGCCCGATTGCATCGCGTTCTTGGCGGGCTTGAAAATGCGTGCGGTCATGGCTGGTAGAGCCCCTGGAAGCTGCGGTCGTCATGCGTTTGGCGGAAACGGCCGGGATGGGTTACAGGCAAGCTTCAGCACGGAACGGTGATTCCCATCCTGGACATGACCGTTTATCGTGCTCCGTATAGTCATTCTGCCGTCCCGTGACAATCTCGGTCGACTGCCACGGCGCCTCTGCCCCCCGACGTTTTCCATTCAAAACAGTGCGTTGAAGCGGCCATGAAAATCAATGCCACGCTGCCCGAGCGAGGGCGCGACCTTCGGCTCGACCTGTTTCGCGGAATCGCCAACTGGGCGATCTTTCTCGATCACATCCCGGACAATGTGGTGAACTGGATCACCACGCGGAATTACGGCTTCAGCGACGCCGCCGACCTGTTCGTCTTCATCTCCGGCTATACCGCCTCGTTCGTCTATGCGCGCATGATGATCGACCGCGGCTTCATCGTCGGCGCCACCCGGCTGTTCAAGCGGGTGTGGCAGCTCTACGTCGCCCACATCGTGCTGTTCGTGATTTATATTGTGGCCATCAGCTATCTGGCGACGCGCTTCGGCGTCTCCGAGATCATCGACGAGTTCAACGTCGCGGGCCTCGTCGACCACGCCAGCGATACGCTGGCCCAGGGGCTGATCCTGAAGTTCAAGCCGGTCAATCTCGACGTGCTGCCGCTCTACATCGTGCTGATGGGCTTCTTCCCGCCGGTGCTGTGGATGATGCTGCGCCAGCCCGACCTGACCATGATCGCCTCGATCGTGCTCTGGCTCGTGGCGCGGCAGATGGGTTGGAATTTTGCGGCCTACCCGGCCGGCACCTGGTACTTCAATCCGTATTGCTGGCAGGTGCTGTTCGTGTTCGGCTCATGGTGCGCGCTCGGCGGCGCCCGCCGCTCGATGGGCATCATCATGGCGCCGGCCACGCTCTATTTCTGCATCGCCTACATGGTGCTCGCACTGGTCATGACGATGGCCGGCCGCTTCCCTGAGCTCGGATCGATGTTTCCGAACTGGCTCTATTCGGCCTTCAATCCCAACGACAAGACCAATCTCGCGCCGTACCGCTTCCTGCATTTCGTGGTGATCGTCATTTTGGTCATCCGTTTCGTGCCGAAGGAATGGCCGGGCCTGGAGTGGAAGGCGCTCGATCCCCTCGTCGTCTGCGGCCAACAGTCGCTGGCGGTGTTCTGCGTCGGCGTGTTCCTGTCCTTCATCGGCCACTTCACCCTGATGCTGAGCTCAGGTTCGCTGCTGGCGCAGATCCTCGTCAGCGCGGCAGGCATCGCGATCATGACCACCGTGGCCTACTACATCTCCTGGTCGAAGCGGCAGGACAAGCCGCTGCCGAAGCCGCCTGCGCCGAAGTAAACCCCGCACATCAGGGGCGCGGGGGTGGGTTCCCGCGTCCGTTGACCTGCATCAAGCCGGCCACGATCGGGCTCGCTAAGGTTTGCATCACAAAGGGTGCCGCCTTCCGCGGCGCGCGTTCCCTGGCGAACGCACAAGGCCGCCACGCGGCGATTTGCTGACAAGGACCAGAACATGCCGACTCATTTCCATGCCGTCGTGTGGCTCGATCACAGCGAGGCCAAGGTGTTCCATATCGGACTGACCGGTGCCGACGAGCTGACGCTGCATCCACACCTGCAGACCAAGCATCTGCACCACAAGGCCAACGAGATCGGCAGCGGCCACGCGGCGCCCGACAAGAATTTCCTCGAGGAGGTCGCGCACGCGCTCGATGACGCCGGCGAGATCCTGATCATCGGTCCGGCCAGCGCCAAGACCGAGCTTGCCAAGTACCTGCACGAGAAGCATCCTGCGGTCGGAAAGCGCATCGTCGGCGTCGAGGTTGCCGATCACCCGACCGATCGCCAGATCGTCGCCTATGCCAAACAGCACTTCAAGATGGCTCCGCCCCGCGTGGCGACTGGCACTGCGGGCTAAGTATAGCCTTTCTCCCGTCGCAGGGTCCGTTCGATCATGGACATGCTGACGCCGGACCAATCCAATGCCATTGCTGCCACGCCGGCCATCGATCGCGGCCGGCGTCGTTTTCCGTGGCGCGGCCTGCTCTCGATCATCCTGCTGTTCGGCGCACTGGCTGGGTTTGCCGTATGGTGGATGCGTGGACCGCTCATCGCGACCGCCCGCATCACTCGCGGCACGGCGGCCGAGATCGTCTATGCAACCGGCGCGGTGGAGCCGGAGACGTGGTCGCGGAGCACGCCGCTGGTTCGCGGCCGCATCGTCGAGCGCTGCCGCTGCGAGGGCAAGCTGGTCAAGGCCGGCGACGTGCTGGCGCGGCTCGACGACAAGGAGGCGCTGGCCACCTTGAACGATCTGCGCGCACAGGAGGAATTCCAGCGCCTCGAATTCGAGCGGCAGACGCAGCTACTGGCGCGCGGCGCGGCCACCTCGCAAGCGTACCAGCGCTCCGAAAGCGATCTCGCCCGCATCCGCGCCCAGATCGCGGCCCAGACCCAGCGCCTCGACTACTTCAAGCTGGTGGCGCCGATGGACGGCGTCGTCCTCAAGGAGGACGGCGAGGTCGGCGACATGGTCGATCCCGGCACCATCCTCTACCGCGTCGGCCTGGAGAAGCCGCTCTGGGTCGTCGCCGACGTCAACGAAGAGGACATCCCCCGTGTCCAGGTCGGCCAGAAGGCGCTGCTGCGCGCCGATGCGTTCGGCAACCAGGCGCTGCCCGGGACGGTGAAGCAGATCACGCCGGCGGGCGATCCCGTGGCGAAGACGTTCCGCGTGCGGATCGGCTTGCCCGACAACACGCCGCTGCGCGTCGGCATGAGCGTCGAGGCCAACATCGTCAGCCGCGAGACGGCCGACACGCTGCTCGCGCCGGCCAATGCCGTCGTCAACAACAGCCTCATGGTGATCGAAGGCGGCCGTGTGCATCGGCGCGCGGTGCGGATCGGCATCCGCGGCTCCGCGGCGGTCGAGATCCTCGACGGCGCCCGCGAAGGCGAGCTGGTCGCGGCGCCCGCGACCGCCGACATCAAGGACGGCGAGCGGATCCGCGTGATCGAGCCCGAGACGTCCGCGCCATGAGCCTCGTCCTGACCATCGCCTGGACCCATGTGCGCCATCGCGCCCGGCAGACGCTGGTCGCGATCGCCGGCGTCATGACCGGCGTGGCGTTTTCGGTGATGATGGCGGCGATGATGGAGGGCTCCCAGGACGACTTCATCCGCACGCTGGTCGACGCGCTGCCGCACATTTCGATCACCGACGAGCTGCGCCAGCCGACCCGCCAGCCGGCCGACCAGGTCTATGCGGCGGCCGAATTCCACCGGTTGACCCCGAACGTCCGCCGCCCCGGCATCAAGAACCCGATGGCCACCATTGCCTCGCTGCAGGGCTGGGTGCCGGGCGCGCTGACGGCGTCGGTGCAGTCAAAGGCCGTGCTGCGCTTCGCCGGCCGCAACCTGACGGTCGCGATCATCGGCATCGATCCGCGCACGGAGGGCCAAGTCTCGACGCTGCCGAGCCACATGCGGCAGGGCAATCTCAATTCGCTGTACCGGTCCTCGCACGCGATCCTGCTCGGCGACCGGCTCGCGGCCAAGATCGGCGCGCGAGTGAACTCCAACATCACGCTCGCCTCGGCCCAGGGCATCAGCATGAACGCGACCGTCGCCGGCACCTTCCATTCCGGCTTCCGCGGCACCGACGAGACCACCGGCTACGTGCTGCTGCGCACCGCGCAGATCCTGGAGCGCCAGACCGGGATCATCAACGAGATCCGCGTCCGCACCAACGATCCGATGCAGGCGCGCCTGATCAGCGAGCGCATCGGCGAGCAGACCGGCTACAAGGCGGTCTCCTGGCAGGAGGCGCAGGAGGATCTGCTGGCGGCGATCACGCTGCGCAACGTGCTGATGTACACCATCGTCGGCGCCATCCTGCTGGTCGCGAGCTTCGGCACCTACAACATCATCTCGACCATCACCCACGAGAAGACCCGCGACATCGCCATCCTCAAGTCGCTCGGCTTCCGCGACCGCACGGTCCGCGCCATCTTCATCGTCGAGGCGCTGTTCATCGGCCTCACCGGTGCCGCCCTCGGCTGGGCGCTCGGCTACCTGCTTACCCGCGGGCTCGCCTCGCTCGAGTTCAAGACGCCGTTCTCCGACTACAATCATCTGCCCGTGCTGTATTCGCTGAAGCACTATCTGCTGGCGGGCGCGGTCGCGCTGGTCTCCAGCGCCGTCGCCGGCTACTTTCCGGCCCGGGCCGCGGCGCGGTTGCATCCGGTCGACATCATCCGGGGCGCGACGTGAGCCCGCCCCTGATCGAGGCGCGGCAAGTGACCAAGGTGCTGCCCGGCGAGGTGCCGGTGACGCTGGTCGCCGACATCGATCTCGTGATCCATCCGCGCGAGCTCATCGCCATCACCGGACCGTCGGGCTCGGGAAAATCCTCCCTGCTCTATCTGCTTGGCCTGCTCGACCTGCCGAGCCAGGGGGACGTGCTGATCGACGGCCGCTCGACGACGGGCATGAACGAGGATGAGCGCGCCGAGGTGCGGCTGTCGCGGCTCGGCTTCGTCTTCCAGTTTCATTTCCTGCTGCCGGAATTCTCGATCACCGAGAACGTCGCGCTGCCGATGCGCGCGCTGGCCCGGCTGTCGCCGCGCGCCGTCACCCAGCGCGCCGAGGAGCTGCTGGCGTCGCTCGGCCTCGCCGATCATCTGCGCAAGACGCCGGACAAATTGTCCGGCGGCCAGCGGCAGCGCGTGGCGGTGGCGCGCGCGCTCGCCAACGATCCGCCGGTGATCCTCGCCGATGAGCCGACCGGCAGCCTCGACACCGCCGCGACCGCGCAGGTGTTCGGCATCCTGCGCGATCTCGTCACGCTGCGCGGCAAGACCGTCGTCGCGGTCACGCACGATCTCAACCTCGCCGCTCAGATGCACCGGCGCGTGCACATCATCGACGGCCGGCTGGCGCAGGACGAGCTGGCGCGCTGATCCGCCCGCCGCGACCTCGGGCACGGCCGAGGGCCTCCTGCGCCTGATTTGATTTAGCGCAAAGACGCGAGATTTCGATTCAGAGGATGCTGACGACCAGCGGATGTTCCTTCCCCGGATTCACCCGCACACTTCGGATGCTCCCGGGTTTTGCCGCTGCGGGAGCATCCGAATTTTTTTATCGGCCCAGCCGCGCTCGCTCGGCGGATTGACCGCTGGCGGCCTGGCCGAAATCTTTCTCGCTATCGTGAGTATCGCGCCAGCTATCAGGCCTCGCCCGAGAAAGCCGCGCCGCTGCGGAGATGGTCGGGGCAGCTGGATTCGAACCAACGACCTGCAGTACCCAAAACTGCCGCGCTACCAGGCTGCGCTATACCCCGATGTTCTCAAGGACCATTGTCCTAGAGGACCCGTCACTACACGGTCGCGGCCTCCGCAGCAAGACCGCGGCCCGGTCCGTGAAGAGGGGCCGACATGAAAACGGCCCCAGGAAGCGCCGTTCCGGGGGCCGTCAAATACCGTGGTCGCAGGAAGCATCCGCTCAGTGCGAGGACAATGCCGGCGAGCCCGTCTCGGGGTGGATCTCGGCCGCCATCATGCCCTTGGAGCCGGGCCCGTAGCGGACCAGCACCCATTGGCCGGGGCGCAGCTCGGTCATGCCGTAGCGGCGCAGGGTCTCCATGTGGACGAAAATGTCCGGGCTCCCTTCCCCGCAGGTCACGAAGCCAAAGCCGCGCAGCCGGTTGAACCACTTGACCTGGGCTCGCTCCAGCCCGCTGGTCGGCGTCACCGTCACATGGGTCCGCGGCGGCAGCATCTGCGCCGGATGGATCGCCGTCGACTCGTCCATCGAGACGATGCGGAACGCCTGGTAGCCCTTGGAGCGCTGCACGCACTCCACCACCAGGCGAGCACCTTCATAGGCGGTCTGGTAGCCGTCGCGCCTGAGCACCGTGACGTGCAGCAGCACGTCCGGCCAGCCATTGTCGGGAACGATGAAACCGTATCCCTTCGAGGCGTCGAACCATTTGATGACACCGCTGATTTCGACGAGGTTCTCGCCAAGACCGGTCATCGCATCGATTGCCGAGTCGCGCGCGACGCCGGTTTGATATTCCGCCCCGAGCCGGGTTGGTGTCGATACACCAACGACCGGCATCCCAAGCTTCTTGGACTCAAATCCGTCCGACCCCATAACCCCGGACCTCACATATGAATTGTGAGCCGCCACCCCTGCAACGGCGCCCTCATACACGCGCTCACCACCTATACCCACGATGAGTCACGCGAATCTCTCGAATCAAAGATAACATTCCCTCGTGCCGCGCATAGATAAAAATCGGTTTCAGTGAGGCATATGAACAGAGATGCCGACAAAAATGCATCAATTTCCGTTCAATTACGGACGAACGATCCGAGTACTTCGCCGATGTCGTGGTGGATAACAAGGTCTGCAACGTCGTCCTGATCGGTCGGTTCCCGGTTGATGATCACGAGTTGCGCGCCAGCCCGCTTTGCCATCAATGGAAAGCCCGCGGCCGGCCACACAACCAGCGATGAGCCGATCGCGACGAACAGATCGCAGTGCTGCGCGAGTTCGGTGGCACGCTGCATTTCATGCTCGGGCATCGACTGACCAAAGGATACCGTCGCCGTCTTCACCGGCTCCGCGCATTCGGGACAATCCGGCGCGGCACCGTCGGCCTCGAAGCGCTCGCGTACCCAGTTGAGCTCATAGCGCTGCCCGCATCCGATGCATCGCGCGTAGGTGATGTTGCCGTGCAGTTCGATGACGTGATCCGGGGCGAAACCGGAGTCCTGGTGCAGGTTGTCGATGTTCTGAGTGATGACGGCCGGAATTTTCCCCGCACGGTAGAGCGACGAAAGCGCCAGGTGGCCGCGGCCGGGCCGCGCCGCGGCAAACGTCTCCTGCATCGCGAAGCGCCGCCGCCAAGCCTCGTCCCGCGCCTCCTGGCTAGCGACGAATTCGTCGAAATGGATCGGCCGGTTGCGCGTCCATAGACCGCCGGGAGAACGGAAATCCGGAATGCCCGTCTCGGTCGATAGTCCAGCGCCGGTGAAGGGCACGATCGCACGCGCCGCAGCGATCATGTCTCCCAGGCGATTCACCCCGTCGTGCAGATCGGATGCAATCATCAGCGGCTGCCCCGAACCATGAGACCTCGCATCATCATTGTCCTCCCTTCATAGCACGGCAAGCTGGCTCCCGCCTCCAAGCGTGTCCGGCCCGGCTGCGTCGTCGTGCCACTCCGTATCCACCGGAACCGGCCGTGAACGACGCGGCCACAAGCAAAACGAGTCGGATTGTTCCGTGTCTACCTGAAGACGTTGGCGCCGCTCGCCTCCCGCGGTCTGTCCCCGGCAAAACGCGCGGGCCGCCTGCAGCCGGACCGTGCGTCCGCAATCACGCCTCAATCGGACATCCACATCGCGCCAGCGATTCGCCAGGAAGTTTGTCACGCGTCTCACGGCGAGGCTCGCCGGATAGCAACCGGAGCAGAGAGGATCCGTGAGGCAGAACGAGACGCAGGACGACCGCCGCGCGAAGGAGCGCGCCGACATCACCGCAAGGATTGCACGGTTCAAGTCGACCCAGGAGAAGTTCGCGCGCGAACGCGAGGAATATGCCCGCTCGGCGTGGAAGAAGGCGCAGCGCGGCGAGGCCGCGGAATAGCAGGGATGAAACGAGAGCCCGGAGGCTTTCGCCATCCGGGCTCTCCTTCTCACGACTGACGTCTACCAGTGATGACGCCAGTGGTGGTAGCGATGATAGTACGGTCCGCCGTAATAGGCATACGGGCCGGGCGCGTAGACGTAACGCGGGCCGTAGTCATAGTAGTCGTAGCCCGGACCATAATAATAGGGATGCGACGCCGCGATCGCGCCGGCGGTCAGCGCGCCCGCCGCGAGGCCGAATGCGAGACCCGGACCAAGACCGCGCGCCTGTGCCGGCGCGGGTGCCGCCAATGCGGTGACGGCGACGGCACCCGCGGTCGCCAGAACTGCCAATGCCTTTCTCATGATCGTTGTCCTCCAATTCCGATGCGTCCAAACAACGCAGATGCGGGGGAATTGGTTGCAGGCTAGTCGCCCCCGCGCGCGGCGGAACGGTAACGCTAGTCATGCGTTCACCCCTCTAGGGGGAGTCCGCGATGGCATCCTGGCTGGAACTTCTATTCAACATCATCGGCTATGGCGGCTTCGTCGTGCTTGCGTTCCTTCATCCCGGGACCGAGGCGGCCGGTACGGAAGACGGAGCGGATCTGGACCGCGACTGACGCCGAGCCGCGTGGCGATCACGCCGGAGGCTCATCCACAATCGATCCAACGCCTGTCCACAGCTCCCAGCCTGTGTCTTTTGGCTCCCGGATCAACGGCTTGCTGCGCAATATCCACCAGCTTGTCCCCAGCGCGCGCGACGACGCTGCCCGCTCGGGCGGAGGCCGCACTGGCCGGTCAAACTTCCCGGAAAAGCCCTTGAACCTTCCTGCGGCACACCGAGACAGATCAGTACTGGGGATTTCAGGGCCCAGTGTTCGAGGGTGGCGCCACGCGACGAAGATATTCCGTCGCGCTGGCGCTGCTGTCGTTTTCCGCTCTCCCCGCGCGAGACTTCGCGATCCGCGCCGGCGGCGCTTCGGCGAACGCAACACTCAGGCCCGCTGCAGCCTACACATTCCGCAACGAAAGAGGCCCCCTTCTCAGGGGGCCTCTGACGTGATTACGACCGTGACTGACGGTCAGATCAGGCAACCGCGTCCTTGGCGGCCTTGACCGGGCGCGCGCGCACGATCTTGCGGGCCGGCTTGGCCTTGAACATCATCTCTTCGCCGGTGAAGGGGTTGGTGCCCTTGCGCGCCTTCACGGCGGGTTTCTTGACCACGACGAACTTGGCGAAGCCCGGCACCAGGAACACGCCGTTCTTCTTCAGCTCCTTGTGGCCGACGTCGGTGAGCGTCTCCATGACGTTCTTGACGTCGCGCTTGGACAGCTCGGTCGAGGTCGCAATCTTCTCGATCAGCTGCGACTTGGAAAGTTGGGTAGCCATCGTATCTCCTTGTGATTGGTACCGGTGAATGACGTGACGACTGCGCGGCTATCAGCGCATTGCTGCGCAGACTGGTCGGGGCTTTCTGGCTGCATTGCACAGCCGGGACTTCAGTCGTCTGGTGGCGTATCACCCCGCGATTTTTCGGGATTCTCCTGCATTTCAAGGGGCCCCGAAGCACCCACAGCGGCGCCAAAATTCCAACGGAGCGCGCAGAAGTCAAGCTGCGATGGCGATCGAACGGAGCATGCGATTCATTTTCCCCTATATTTCCAGGCATTTTCGATGGTCCTGCGTGATTTTGGCCTCACATTGCAGGCGAAACACGCTGAAATCCCTGCATGCGGTCGCATCGCGCCCGTTCATCCCTGCCCCGAATCACCGCCAAAACAGCGATTCGCTGGCATACGGAGAGGCTCTCGCAACACCGCGCAGCCCCGTCGAATGCGTCGCCGCGCGCACTGCACATCCGCGCGAGCCGGCATCGCCGCAGCATCAGGCTCGATACACGGGCGCACGAATTGCTGCTATGGATCGGCGTCAGCAGGCGGCCGTTGACCACCCGCTTCGAGTTCAGGGAGAGAAGAAACGATGCGTTATCTCCACACCATGCTGCGCGTGCGCAATCTCGACGCCGCGCTCAAATTCTATTCCGATGCGCTCGGCCTCAAGGAGGTGCGCCGGATCGACAACGACAAGGGTCGCTTCACACTGATGTTTCTCTGCGCACCCGAAGATGAACACCTGCTGAAGAGCCTGCCGTCGACGCGCGGCGCCCCGCTGGTCGAGCTCACCTACAATTGGGACGAGGAGAGCTATGGCGAGGACCGCTTCTTCGGCCATCTCGCCTATGAGGTCGACGACATCTACGCCACCTGCGACCGGCTGATGAAGCTCGGCATTACCATCAACCGGCCGCCGCGCGACGGCAACATGGCCTTCATCCGCTCGCCCGATCTGCACTCGATCGAGCTGTTGCAGAAGGGCGAGCCGAAGGCGCCGGCCGAGCCCTGGCTGTCGATGCCGAACACCGGACATTGGTGAGCCGTTCGCACTCGTCCACCTGCCGGAACATCGAGGCCATCCTCGCGTTGTCGCTCCGATTGATGGAGAGGATTCGAGGAGGCCGAGATGGGTCGAGGAATTCTACTGTGGTTGTTGGGCGTGCCGATTCCGGTGATCATTCTGCTGTGGCTGTTCTTCGGCCACTGATCGCCGCGAACGACGCGTTCGACGGAAAAGCCCCGCTTCGAGCGGGGCTTTTTGCGTAACATGCGCTAGCAATGCCGCTCGCCCAGACAGGAGCCGGACGTGTCCGCCGACGACAGACTGACGATCTGGGGCCGCCCCAATTCGGTGAACGTGCAGAAGGTGCTGTGGTGTCTCGCCGAGCTCGATGTCGCTTATGACCGTATCGACGCGGGCATGCAGTTCGGCCGCAACAACGAAGCGGACTATCTCGCGATGAATCCGAACGGCCGCATCCCGACGCTGGTCGAGGGCGATTTCGTGCTGTGGGAGAGCAACGCGATCATGCGCTATCTCTGCCTCGCCCATGGCGATGGCACGCCGCTTTATCCAACGACGCCGCGGCACCGCGCCGCGGTGGAGCGCTGGCTGGACTGGACGCTGTCGACGGTGCAGCCGATCGAGCGTCCGCTGTTCTGGGGATTGGTGCGAACGCCGCCGGAGCAGCGCGACATGGCCGCCTTGCAGAAGGCGGCCGACGACGCCGCGGCGATGTGGCGCATCCTCGACACGCATCTGGCCACGCGCAGCCATGTCGAGGCCGAGCGCTTCACGCTCGCCGACATCGCGCTCGGCGCCTATGCCCGGCGCTGGTTCGGAGTTGAAGGTGTCGTCAAGCCGGAGCTGCCGAGTCTCGCGCGCTGGTACGGGGAGATCGCGCGACGCCGGGCCTTCATCCGCCACATCGCGCTGCCGCTGTCGTGAGCACCTCAGCGGCTGGCCGACGTGCCCATCTCGACGCGCAAGGCCCCGCCAACCTTCACGCAGGTATCGGTTCCCTCGACGCGTACGAAGTTGGCACCGTAGGACGCGCAGGGATTGTTGCTGGCGGCGCCTGAACGGGGTGCAGCCTTGTTGGGTCCAGCCGCCTTCGGCGCGGGAAGCGATGGCGCAAGAAGCGATGATCCCGGCGAGCCGGCGGTTGCCACGGTCACGGCGGCCAGCGCCGCGATGGCGCCCAGGATGAGAGATCGACACATGCCGCTTGTTAGCGCGTCTGCCGCAGGGATGCGACAACGACGTCTACTTGCCGATGAACTTGACGCCGACCGAGGCGCCGCGGCGCCACACCACCTGGCACTGGCGGCCCGTTCTTGCGTCGCGCGCGAAGGCGAGCCGGATGGTCGCCGGCAGCGCCGCCGCGTCCTGCAGGGTCAGCTTGGCGCCGGCGCTGGAAATGTCCTGAACCAGGCAATGGCGCACGGCGAACCCGCCATCCAGCGTGATCCACGCCGGCTGCTTCATCGATTTGCGGGCTTCCCGCTTCTTGGGCGCGGCCATCATCCTGCTCCTGCTTCGCCCGCTGCAGTACGGCAAGGACCCTAATGGACGGTTGACCGGACCACGTACTCGCCTGCGGTGCATGAGCGCAGACCTCGCGCCGACCGCATCTCGACGCGGACCGTGGATTTCAAGATCGGGGGATGGGTAAGGAAAGCCGGCGCGGAGTGGCGCTCCCTAGCGGAATCGAACCGCTCTCTCCACCGTGAAAGGGTGGCGTCCTAACCGATAGACGAAGGGAGCAATACGCACGATGCCAGAGGGCACGAGGCCCCGGTGCCATCGCCGCTTGCACGTTTCGGTAAAACCTTCAGCAAATCAGTCGCTTGAGGCGGTGACCTGCGAGGTCGGCTGAACCACCGACGGTGATTCCGTGCCGCGCGCCGAACGTATAGAGGCGTTTCGCCGGCCGGGCAAGCCACCCCTCGGCGGTCTTTCCGCGCCTCCTCCGGCCATGCTCAACGCGCCGCAAACAGCGGGGAGATGCCGTCCGTGTCGATGTAGACCACGCCCTCCTCGACCTTGACCGGATATTGCGCCAGCGCGCTCTCCGGCGGGTGGAGCGGCGTACCGGTGAAAGCATCCCACGTCCAATTGTGCACGGGGCAACTGAGGACGCGGCCGTCGAAGCCGGCCTCCTCCATCGGCGCCGCCGTGTGCGGGCAGACGCCCTGGAACGCCTTGAGCTCGCCATCGTCGGGCCAGGCAAGGATGATGAGCTGGGCGTCGGCGATGACGAGGCGCATGCCGCCTTCGTCGATGGTGTCGGCCTTGCAGACGCGGGTGAACATTCGCTGGCCTCGTGCTCCATTGCGACCATCGCAATCGAAGGACCACGAGCAAAACTCGTTCCGCGGACCGCACTGTACCCGCGAGCCCGACAAGACCGTGGCACCCTTCTTGCTGCCTGCCCTGCAGATCTGGTCGAACGAGCCGACGTGTCGCAAAGGCGACAGACCGCTCGGCGGCGAGTTGCGGCGGAGTGCGACATGACCGACATGACCGAGCTGAGAACACGCAAGGAGCCGCTCAATCTCGCCATCGTGCATGTCGATCCCGACGCCTTCATCGCCAACCTCATGGGCTGGCTCGAGATCACCGCCTTCATCAAGGCGCAGCGCGCCGGCGAGGCCACGGTGCCTGCAGACGGCAAGACACCCGCATTGTCGGCGGCGCAATTGCAGAACGGCGGCGTCCACGAGGTCGGCAACGACGCGCTGTTCGCCTTCGCGATGACGGCGTCGCTGAAGGGCGACAAGGCCGCGGTCGACAAGGTCGAGACCGCCTTGCTCGATGGCATGGGCAAGGATTTTCCCGGCTCGTTCGCGCTGTGGCACTTTCGCGCCACGATCGATGCACCGACCACGCTCGACGATTTCGTCGGCCAGGCCGGCAAGAAGATGCTGACGGGCGATCTGCCGCCACCGCCACTGCGCGCCAAGGAATATTGGAGCGCCGGACTGCGCTTCTTCGAGAAGGCGCGCAAGTCGAACTTCGTCCACGAGATCATGTATCCTCTGGCGAAATGGACGCGGGCGCGCTGGACCGAGACGGCGGAGAAAGGCGTCGCCTTTCTGCATCACATCGAGGACAACGTCCCGGTGCTGCGCGAGGTGCTGGAGGAGCCGCGAAACGACCAGGCGTTCATCGCCAATGTCCTGCTGAGGCTCGCGCCCGCGGTCGATATGGAATTGAATGAGGAATATCAGGGGTTCCTGCGCTCGCTGGCGCGGCGCAACTGACGCAAGGGTGCGGTGTCAATTCCAGCTGACCCGCCCACGCAAAAAGGCCGGCGGGCGTTACGCCGCCGGCCTCTTGTCGCGACTGCCGGCTCCGGCCGTCCGGTTCCGTCGCATTCCTGGGGAATATGCGAACAGGGTCGCGCGATCTGGTTAATGACAGGTTAACGCACGTATACCGGAATAACCACGATCCTGAGCTCTACAACCATGATCCCGGGTTTGCGTTCCGGCCATGAAGCAGCGCGAGGACCATCGAGCGGCGAGATCGGACAAGTCCGTCAGCTCAGTTGCAAGGTGCGCTTCGTCTCACGGCGCAGCGCCTGCTCCTGGCAGCCCGACAGCCGGACGAGCTCCTGGGGATACATGTCGTAGCCGTGGCTGCCAAAGGCACTCTGCTGCGCCATCGGGACCTGCGCAGGCGTCCGGGCCGCGTCTGCCCCTCCCCCTGCATTCGACGAACCTCGGACCGGATCGAGCCCAGTGTTCAAAGCGGCCATAGCCAGCTCCGCGAAAGAGTGCCTGCCCCGGCTGGAACTATAGTCCACCAGCCACGGGGCGCAATTGGGCAAAACGCCATCAGCCGGCGGTGGCGCGCGCCTGCTCCGCCTCCTGTTCCCAGCGCAGGATGGTCCGCTCGAGATTGTGGAACTTCTCGGCGACGTCGCCGTCGAACAGCGGGTCCTTGCGGTCGGACATGCGGGCATCGATATCGGCCCAGTCCTCCGCGCTCAGGGTGCGCAGCGCCGCGGGAAACAGCAGGGTCTCCTCCTTGCGCAGATGCTCGCGCTGGCTGTCGATGAACTGGTGCACGGCGGCATGAAAGCTTTCGCGCAGGATCTCCTGGTCCGACAGCACCGCGTTCACGGCGTCGGCAAAGCCGCGCAGCCGCCGCGCCTCGGTCTCGTGCTCGTCGTCGACGTCGCCATAGGCTGCGGCCGCGGCAGGGTCGCGCTCGCGCAGCTTGTCGAAGATCATCTCCTCCTTGGGATGATGACAGCGCTGCGGATAGTCCTCGAAATAGGCGATGATGCTTTGCAGGATGTCGTAGTCCGGCCGCCGATTGTGATCAAACAGCTCCAACTCGTGCTCGAGCACCGACAGAAGCTTCTCGAGATTCTCGTGCTCCTGCAGCAGCGCTTCGATGATCCTAGCCATGGCCGCCCTCGCCTGTGCGCCGGCCGGGCCCTGCCGAACCGGCATTTTCCCTGAACACAAAAGACTACGCCCGCGCGAGCGCGGGCGGCATTGCGGCAGATCAAACTGACTGGCCGATGTGACAGGTCAGCGGGACGGGCTCACTCCGCGGCCAGCGCCTGCGGCGCCCGCGCAAGGCCGAGCCGGTCCCAGACGTCGACCAGCGCCTCGGCCAGGGCGTCGATCAGGCCGTCATCATGGTAGGGCGATGGCGTGATCCGCAGCCGCTCCAGGCCGCGCGGCACGGTCGGATAGTTGATCGGCTGGATGTAGATGCCGTGCTCAGACAAGAGCAGGTCGGACGCCGTCTTGCACTTCTCGGGATCGCCGACATGCACCGGCACGATGTGGGTGTCGGACGGCATGACCGGCAGCCCGGAGGCGTTCAGCACGGCCTTGAGTCGGGCCGCCCGATCCTGGTGCCGGTCACGTTCCCACTGCGAGGTCTTGAGGTGGCGGATCGCGGCGGTCGCGGCGGCGCAGACCGGCGGCGGCAAGGCGGTGGTGAAGATGAAGCCCGGCGCATAGGAGCGGACGGCGTCGATCAGATTGGCATTGGCGGCGATGTAGCCACCGAGGCAGCCATAGGCCTTGGCGAGCGTGCCTTCGAGGATGTCGATGCGGGCCATCGCGCCGTCGCGCTCGGCGATGCCGCCGCCGCGCGGGCCGTACATGCCGACCGCATGGACCTCGTCGACGTAAGTGAGCGCGCCATAACGCTCGGCGAGATCGCAGATCCGGTGCAGGGGCGCGACATCCCCATCCATCGAATACAGGCTCTCGCAGACGATCAGCTTGGGACGGTCGGGATCGGCCGCCCGCAGCAGCTCCTCGAGATGGGCGAGGTCGTTATGCCGCCAGACCTGCTTCTCGCTCCCGGCCTTGCGGACGCCCTCGATCATCGAATTGTGGTTGAGCGCGTCCGACAGTAGCAGGCAGTTCGGCAGCAGTTTTGCGATGGTCGAGATGCCCGTCTCGTTGGAGACGTAGCCCGAGGTGAACACCAGCGCCGCTTCCTTGCCGTGGAGATCGGCAAGCTCGCGCTCGAGCTCGATCAGCGGATGGTTGGTGCCGGCGATGTTGCGGGTGCCGCCGGCGCCGGTGCCCATGCGCGCGGCGACATCGACCATGGCGCCGATCACCTTCGGATGCTGGCCCATGCCGAGATAGTCATTGGAGCACCAGATCACGACGTCCTTCGGCCCCTCCGGCGAATGCCAGATTGCGCGGGGGAAACGGCCGGCGAGGCGCTCCAGATCGGCGAAGACGCGATAGCGCCGTTCCTGGTGCAACTGGTCGAGGGCACGCTCGAAATAGCTGTCGTAGTTCATCACCTGATCCGTCCTTCCCCTGCCCGCGTCCCGAACCTGCGTTCCGGCGCGCCCTTGGAGGCCTGTTCGGGGTCGGACCAAAGCGCAATCCGGCGCGTCCTTCGTTGATCCAGATCAGGGATCGCGCACGATGCCGGGCCTCCGGATGCCGCTCGCCGCGGTCCGCGACGCCCCCCGGGAGGCGTTCAGGCGCGCAGCGGGTTCTCCGCATCGGCAACCTCGAGCCGCAGCGGCGCACCGGTGTCGAGGAAGGCAGACAGAGCTGCCTCGTACGGCGCGGGGTCGAGACCGCGCGCGGAGAGCCATTGCGGCTCGTAATAGGTTTGGCGATAGCGCTCCCCGGAATCGCAGATCAGCGTGACCAGTGAGCCGCTCTGTCCATCCTGCCGCATCTCGGCCGCCAGCCGGCACAGCGCCAGGAAATTGGTCCCGGTCGAGCCGCCGACCGGCCGGCGCAGCCGCCGCGTCAGCACGTTCATCGCCGCGACCGAGGCGGCATCCGGCACCTTCATCATGCGATCCACGACCCCCGGCACGAAGGATGGCTCGCAGCGCGGACGGCCGACGCCCTCGATCAGCGACGGCCGTTCGCACGTCCGGGCGCTGTCGCCGTTGCAGAAGGCGTCAAAGAACGCGGAATGCTCGACATCGGCGACGCACAGCCGCGTCGGGTGGCGGCGGTAGCACAGATAGCGGCCGATCGTCGCCGACGTGCCGCCGGTGCCCGCGCCCATCACGATCCATTCCGGCAGCGGGCAGCGCTCGCCCTGCAGCTGGTTGAAGATCGACTCGGCGATGTTGTTGTTGCCACGCCAATCGGTGGCACGTTCGGCGAACGTGAACTGGTCCATGTAATGGCCGCCGAGCCGGCTCGCGAGCGCAGCCGCCTCGGCATAGAGAAACCGGCCGTCATCGATGAGATGGCAGTTGCCGCCGTAATGCGTGATCGCGGCGATCTTCTCCGCCGAGGTGGTGCGCGGCATTACCGCGTAGAACGGCACGCCGATCATCTGCGCGAAATAGGCTTCCGATACCGCTGTCGACCCGGAGGAGGCCTCGACCACGGGCGTGCCTTCGCGGATGTGGCCGTTGCACAACGCGTAGAGAAACAGCGATCGGGCCAGCCGATGCTTGAGGCTCCCGGTCGGATGGGTCGACTCGTCCTTCAGGTAGATGTCGATGCCCGCGAGCGCGGGCACGATCAGCCGGATCAAGTGCGTGTCGGCGGTCCGGCACTGGTCGGCCTCGATGGCCGCCACGGCGTCGTCGACCCAGCCACGGCGATAGCGTGGACCACGGGCTCTGTCGGAAGCTGACCAAGGCGGCGAATTCATCGCGGCAACCGACCATGATCCCTTCGCCACATCAAGCCCGCCCGGCCGCCCATGCCGAGCAAGCTGGGGGCAAATAGCGGTTCGGCGCCAGCCGCCGAGCCTTGGCGCCGCAACGGAGCGAACGGCTTCGCATTTGCATCAGCGGAAAACGCTCGCATCGCTTGCAACTCATGGAATGCACGCGTGAATTTCGGAAGAATCTTTTGAATGACGGCGGGAATGGTCAAATATTTGCACGCTTTTGCGACCAAGCTGGGCATCATCGAACGGCACGACCGAGTCGAGCCTGCATCACGGGCGACCCACGCCTGCTCCGAGGGGCACCATGAGAGTTCTTTCGATTGTTCTGGTTGCGTGTGCGATCAGTCAGGCCGCTCTCGCTGAAGGTCTGGAATGCCGGCGTGTGGCCGACCCGACGCCGCGCTTGAGCTGCGTGGAAACGCCGACGACCGCCCAGGCGCCAACTACCTCCCGCACCGACGCCTGGACCCCGGTCGAGCCGCGCCAGGAGGCCCCGGTGCGCGGCGGCGAGGCGACGGCGCCGAGAACCTCCCGGCCCCGTTGAGGCCAGCCGGGCGGCAGCCGACCGCGGCTGCACTCGGCCCTGCGGCGGTCTCTCCCCAATCGAGCGCCAGGGCGCGCGGTTCTTTCCCTTGAAGGGCGGCTCATTCTGCCGACATGTAGATCTTGCCGTGCGGCCACGGACCGATGTCAAATCCACCCCCGCGCGGGCGGTGGAGGGCCGGTTCGGCTCCGCCGCATTGGATGATCGGAGACCATGGCTTACTTGCCATCGCAAATGAACCTGCTCGAAGCCCTCGCGACCGTGATCGGTACCGCGGCGATCGCTCCCGCGCTGCTGATCCTCTGGCTGGTGGTCGCCGCCGGTGACAATTCAGGCCCCCCGCTCAAGATCTGGACCGCCTTCCTGCTCGGGGCAGCCAGCGTGCTGCTGCTCGGCATTGTCAGGATGCCGTTCCAGCATGTCGGGCTGACATTGGAGAATCCCTGGATCGCCCAGGCGGTCCGGGCCCTGTTCGGCGTCGCCTTGCCGGAAGAGCTCGCCAAGGTCGCGGTGATCGCCGCGCTATGGTCGCGGCGCCGGCAGGTCGGCAACGCCATGGACACGGTGTTCTATGGCGCGGCCGTAGGCCTCGGCTTTGCTGCCTATGAAAATCTCGCTTACCTCGTCCAGCATGCCGAGATGTGGCGCTCGCTGGCGGTGCTGCGCAGCGTGCTCACCGTGCCGTTTCACGGCGCGCTCGGCATCATTGCCGGTGCCTATCTCGCGATCGCCCGCACCAGTACGGCGCTCGGCGCCAACCGCCACAATCGCGAAGGGGCACGGCTGTCGAGCTGGGCGCTGGTGCTGGCCGCTCCCGTGATGCTGCATGCGGCCTTCGACTATCCATTGCTGTTGCTGCAGCGGGCGTCGACGCTCGACACCGCCGCGCGCCTCTGGCTCGGCGGCGTCAGCGTGCTGATCGGGTTCTCCTCGATCGGCCTGGCCGTTCGACTGGTGCGCCGGGTCGCCCATCACCACACGCCCCGCACCGAGGTGGCGCGAGCAAGACTGAGCCAGCTGCGCAGGATGTGGGCGCTGCTGCTGCTCGGCGGCGCCGCCGGCTTCGTCGGGCTGGGATTCGTGCTGACCTCGATTCGGCATTGGCTGCTCAACCCCGACCGCAACGTCGCCGGCGTTCTGGTTCCGCTGGGCCTCACCGCGATCATCGTCGGGATGGCCCTTCTGATTGTCACGACGACGATCTATGTTTTCGGCCGCAACCGGATGCGGACGACGGCATAATCCCGGCCCCGCCGCGCCATCAGAGCAACGAAACGCGCATCACGCGCTTGTCCCGGCCGTCGTTCCTCACCATCTGCGTGGGAAGGCGGACGCGGCATCCAGCCCGTGACCTTGCCCGGAGTGACGATCATGACCCTTCCGCAGGATACGATTCCGCCCGAGCTCGAGCGCATGAGGTCGCAAATGGGCGCAGCCGTGCGCACGCATTGGAAGGCCTTCCTGATCGAGGGCATCCTGCTCGCCGTGCTCGGCCTGCTTGCGATGATCCTCACCCCGCTGGCAAGCCTTGCGGTCACGATCTTCCTCGGCTGGATGTTCCTGATCTCGGGCATCACGGGGCTCGCGCTCACCTTCTGGGCCCGCGGCATGCCGGGCTTCTGGTGGTCGCTGTTGTCGGCGGTTCTCGCCATCATCGCCGGAATCATTCTGGTGGCGCAGCCGGTTCAAGGGACGGTAACGCTGACCATCGTGATCGGCGTCTATTTCCTCGCCGAGGGCGTCGCCACCATCATGTATGCGCTGGAGCACCGCCGCGAGCTGTCCGGGCGCTGGTCGTGGCTGGCAATCTCGGGCGTGGTCGACATCGCGATCGCCGGCATCATCATTTCGGGGCTACCGGGCACGGCGATGTGGGCCATCGGTCTGCTGGTCGGCATCAACCTGCTGTTCGGCGGGCTGTCGATGATCGGCATGGCGCTCGCCGCGCGCAACGGCTGACGCCGGGGGGCTCGATTTTCGGGATGACAAGCGGCCGCGCGGCCGCTATAGGATGGCCATGATCAACGCCGCCACCAGCTTCTATTGGTACTTTAGCTACGACAGCTCGCTGGCGGCGGGAGGATCGCGCTCAATCTGACACATTGCAGCAAGATATCCGAACGAGCCGCCAGAACCTGGCGGCTTTTTTATTGCCGGCAGGTGCCCATCAAGACACCCAGGAGCCCGCCATGCTGAGCACCACAGACGATCTTCGTATCAAGGAAATCAAGGAATTGAGCCTGCCGGCGGAGGTGATGGGTGAAATCCCCCGCACCCTGACCGCGACCCGAGTGGTGATGGCGGCGCGCAACGCGATCCACGCCATCCTGACCGGCAGCGACGACCGCCTGCTGGTCATCATCGGCCCCTGCTCCATCCACGATCCCGACGCGGCGATCGACTACGCCGGCCGTCTCGCCACCTTGCGCGAGCGCCTCGCCGACCGCCTCGAAATCGTGATGCGGGTCTATTTCGAGAAGCCGCGCACCACCGTTGGCTGGAAAGGCCTGATCAACGATCCCGGCCTGGACAATTCCTTCGACATCAACAAGGGCCTGCGGCTCGCGCGCAGCGTGCTGTCCGCCGTCAACAATCTCGGCCTGCCGGCGGGATGCGAATTCCTCGACATGACGACGCCGCAATACATCGCGGACCTCGTGGCCTGGGCCGCGATCGGCGCGCGCACCACCGAGAGCCAGATCCACCGCGAGCTGGCCTCAGGCCTGTCGTGCCCGGTCGGCTTCAAGAACGGCACCGACGGCAACATCCGCATCGCCGCCGACGCGGTGAAATCGGCCGCTCATCCGCATCATTTCATGGCGGTGACCAAGGGCGGCCGCTCGGGCATCGCGGCGACCACCGGTAACGAGGACTGCCACATCATCCTGCGCGGCGGCAGCGGCCCCAATTACGACGCCGCCCATGTCGAGCAGGCCTCGGCCGAGCTGATCAAGTCCGGACTGCCGGCGCGGCTGATGATCGACACCAGCCACGCCAATTCGAGCAAGAAGCCGGAGAACCAGCCGCTGGTCGCCGCCGACGTCGGACGCCAGCTTGCCGCAGGCGAGCAGCGCATCATGGGCGTGATGATCGAGAGCCATCTCGTGGCGGGTCGGCAGGACGTGAAGCCGGGCGTGGCGCTGACCTACGGCCAGAGCATCACCGACGGCTGTATCGGCTGGGACACGACGGTGGAGGTGCTGGAGCAGCTCGCCGAAGCCGTCGCCGCCCGGCGTGCGGCGCAGCGCAACTCCCCGCGTGAGCGCTCGGCGTAGCACTCACGACCGATGAGCGGCGCGCGTCGGGCGCGCCGCAGGTTGCGCTCAGCAGCCGCGGCAGATGCCCTTGATCTTGCGATCGAGTTCGCGGTCTTCCTTGGTCATGCCGCTGAATGAATTTTCTTCGGCCTGCTCGGCCTTGGGCAAATCGCTCGGGCGGACCTGGCGGTGACCGACCGGCGCCTGCGGCGGCATGCCGCTCTTCGATCCGGTGCCGGCGGATGAGCCGCTGCCGCTCTGCGCCAGCGCGATGCCATCAGTCACGACCATCAGGAGCCCCATCGCGATCGCAAGTCTCTTCATGTTGCTCCTCCGTGTCAGCGGAATCGGCAGGACACTTCATCCCGCGGCGGGCGGATAGAGGTGCGCCTCGCCGCAATAGTCAATCACACGATAGCGCGTTTGCGCACCTGCCGCATGATCCTGCTCAACAGTTTCATCGGCAGTGAGGTATTGCGGCCCCACCGGCGCCTTGCCGTAGCCGCCGGGAATGTCGAGCACGTAGTCGGGCTGGCACAGGCCGGACACCCGGCCGCGCAGCGTTCGGATCAGGGCCTGACCTTGCGCCAGCGTGGTCCGCAGATGCGCCGTGCCCGGCGCGAGGTCGCCATGGTGCAGGTAATACGGCTTGATGCGAATCTCGACGAAGGCGCGCATCAGCGCCTCCAGGGTCGCCGCATCGTCATTGACGCCGCGCAGCAGCACCGACTGGCTGACCATGGGAATGCCGGCATCGATCAGCCGCGCGCAGGCCGCCTGAACCGCAGGGCTGAGCTCGCGCGGATGATTGGCGTGCAGCGCGACCCAGGTCGCGGCGCCCGGCACTTTCAGCGCCTCGACCAGCGCCGGCGTGATGCGCTGGGGATCGGCGACCGGCAAACGGGTGTGGATACGGATGATCCTGACGTGATCGATGCCGGCGAGATCGGCCATGATCTCCTTCAGCCGCCGCGGCGACAGCATCAGCGGATCGCCGCCGGTGAGGATCACCTCCCAGACCTCGTCATGTGCGCGGATGTAGTCCAGCGCCGCGCGATAGGCCTCCTCCGACAGCGCGTTGTCCTTGCCGGGCCCGACCATCTCGCGGCGGAAACAGAAACGGCAATACACCGCGCAGACATGCACGAGCTTGAGCAGCACGCGATCGGGATAGCGGTGCACGATGCCGGGCACCGGCGCATGCGCGTCGTCGCCGATCGGATCGCCGCGCTCGCCGGGCGCGGCCTTCAGCTCGTCCATGCTGGGCACGAACTGGCGCGCGATCGGATCATTCGGATCGTCAACGTCGATCAGGTCGGCGAGATGCGTCGTCACCGCCACCGCATAGCGCTGCGCCACGCGCGCCAGCGCCGGCTGGTCCGCCGCGTCAGCCAATCCCTGCGCGACGAGATCCTCGGCGCTGCGCAATGTCGTCGGACGTTCGACCCTGTTCATCGCTCACCTGCCGGCGGCGTCCATACCACCTGGTCGATCCTCGTGGCGCCGGCCGCCAGCATCACCAGGCGGTCGAAGCCAAGCGCCACGCCGCTCGCCTGCGGCATCGCGGCCACGGCGGCGAGGAAGTCCTCGTCGAGCGGATAGCGCTCGCCATAGCGCCGCTCCTTCTCGGCCATCTCCTGCTCGAAGCGGCGCCGCTGCTCGGCGGCGTCGGTGAGCTCGCCAAAGCCATTGGCGAGCTCGACGCCGCAGCCATAGACCTCGAACCGTTCGGCTACGCGCTGGTCCGCCGCCACCCGCGCCAGCGCGGCCTCCGGCGCCGGATATTCATATAGCACGGTGAGGCGTCCCTGCCCGAGATGCGGCTCGACATGCTCGACCAGTACCTTGCTGAACAGGTCAGACCAGGTGTCGTCGTCGCTGATTCGGATCTTGCCAGCGGCGGCCTGCGCCAGCGCCGCACGGTCGCCCGCGCCGTCGCGGATGGTCGCCAGCAGGTCGATGCCTGCATGGCGCTCGAACGCGCCGGCAACCGTCAGCAGCTCGGGCTCTGCGAAGGGATCGGCGCTGCGGCCGCGAAAGGCGAACTGCCGGATTCCGGTCGCCTGGGCCGCGTGCGCGATCACCACGACCGTGTCGGCCATGATCGCATCGTAGGGTGCCTCCGCCCGATACCATTCCAGCATCGTGAATTCCGGCAGATGCAGGTCGCCGCGCTCGCGGTCGCGGAACACGCGGGCAAATTCGAAGATCCGCCGCTCGCCGGCCGCCAGCAGCTTCTTGCAGGCGAATTCCGGCGACGTTCGGAAATACCGCCGATGGCGGGTTCCGTCCGGCCTCGTCAGGTCGGTGCCCGGCGCGTGCAGATGGGTCTCGTTGCCCGGCGACACCTGCAGGATGCCGGTCTCGACCTCGATAAAGCCCTGCTCGTCGAACCAGGCCCGCAGCGCGCGGATGATGGCGGCCCGGGCGAGCAGGAACGGCCTGATGTCGGCGTGCCGCTGCGGCGACCACCAGGGCGAAGGCGCGGGCTCCCGGGACATCAGGGGATCGCCCGTTCGGGCCGCAAAAGACTGGCAACCCCGGACAAAATCAGTATGTTGCCGCCCGAAACCGCATTCCGCGTCGCGTGGCGCCCCGGCCCAGTCCGGCGCCCCTTTTTCAGTGTCAGGAAAACAGCTTTGAAAGTCATCGCCAGCTCTATTCGCAAGGGTAACGTCATTGAGCAAGATGGAAAGCTCTATGTCGTCGTCACCGCCGAGAACATCCATCCCGGCAAGGGCACTCCGGTCAGCCAGATCGAAATGCGCCGAATCAGCGACGGCGTGAAGATCTCCGAGCGCTTCAAGACCACCGACCAGGTCGAGAAGGCGACGATCGAGGAGCGCAACTTCACGTATCTTTACGAGGATGCCGACGGCTTCCACTTCATGAACCCGGAGACCTACGACCAGGTCCAGGTGCCGAAGGACGTGGTCGGCAACCAGGCCGCCTATCTCCAGGAGAACATGACGGTCAAGCTGTCGATGCACGACGTGGTCCCGGTGGCGATCACGCTGCCCCAGCGGGTCACGCTCGAGGTCGTCGAGACCGAGCCGGTCACCAAGGGCCAGACCGCGTCGTCGTCCTACAAGCCGGCGGTGCTCTCCAACGGCGTTCGCACCGGCGTGCCGGCGCACATCACGGTCGGCACCCGCATCGTCGTCATGACCGAGGACGGCTCCTACTGCGAGCGCGCCAAGGACTGAGACATCTCGAGGATCTGACGCCGGGGGGCGCGGGGGGATTTGGGGGCACGGGTCATCACACTCATCGCCGCCCTGGCGGCGATCATCACGCTGGCCGCGCCGTCCACGACGCGCGCGGCCGATGACTTTGCTCCGCCCGCCCTCACCATCAACCGCGCCGACTGGCGCGCGGCGCTGGACCAGCTCCGCTCCGAGCTCAACGCGGCGCCCGAGGTCGCCGCCGACTTCGCGCCGGCGCGCCGGAGCAGCGTTTCGGCCGGTGATGCGCGGCGCAGGCCCGCGCTGGTCCAGCTCAACGGCGTGACCTCAACCATCTTCACGGGGATCGGACGCAGTCCGGTCCCCGTTTTGCTGCCGTTCGACGCCACCGCCTATCTCGCCGCGCGCCGCAGCGCCGCCATCGCGGCGCGCGGCCTGCCGCGCTATCAGGCCGACTTCCAGACTGACCTGTTCGATGCCGGCCCGTCCGGCTACGACGCGGTGTTCTCGCTGCCGCCGGAGGTGACCTCCGGCCTGCCGTCGCGCGTCTTCGCAAAACCGGTCGAGATCCAGATCACCGGATCACTCCTCACCTACGATGTCGCCGATCCCGCCGGCGGCAAGGGCGAAGCCGTCAAGGCGCTGTCAGCGCAATATCCCGATCTGCGCCGCTTCATTCGCGAGGGCTATGTCCGCTACGCCTTCACGCGCTTCGGCGTGCCCTATGTGGTCTCGATCCAGTGCCTCGACAGCGCGCCGCGGCCGCGGCGGCTCGCCTGCCGCGAGGCCTATCCCATCGCCGAGCGCTTCCTCAAGGCACTGCGCATCGCCGGCGGGCAGCCGTCGCGCATCCCGCCGGAGATCGCGCCGCTCGCCGCCGAGCGCCCGGTCACGCTGGATGCCGATTTCACCTATCGGCCCGTTGGCGACATCGTCGCCAACAGCGGCGGACGCGGCCAGGGCGGGCGGGCCGACCGCACCGTCTATTCGCAGATCCGCTACCCCCTTGATGCGCCGGCCTATGTGCATTCGCAGTCGTTCGGCCGCCGGCGCGCGAGCGACAAATTCGACCAGCCGTGGAGCCAGTATCCCTGGCGCGACAATTTCTGCGAGGCGCGCAGCTTCAACGTCGGCCAATGCGCCAGCGGCTTCGGCCATCAGGGCCAGGATCTCAGGCCGGGCGCCTGCCCGGTGCGCCGCGACGGCGCCGACGGCTGCAACCCGTGGCGGCAGCGCGTGCTCGCCGTGCGCGACGGCGTCGTGATCCGCTCGACCCGGCAGCAGGCCGTGACGGTGCAGGTCAACAGCGGCACCGAGCACGTCCGCTTCCGCTACATGCACATGAATCCCGCGGCGATGGATGCCGACGGCCTGCTCAATGGCCGCGGCCTCCGCGAGGGCGAGCCGATCGGCGTGGTCTCGAACTATCTCGACCATCCCAACGGCACCACGCGCCATCTGCATTTCGACGTCCAGCTGTTCACGCGCGATGGCTGGATCTGGGTCAATCCCTACGTGACGCTGATTACAGCCTATGAGCGCCTGATCGGCGGCCGCGGCCGCGAGGTCGGGCTGGAGGAGATCGCCGCGTCGCCGCCGGCGACCACCGGGGCACTCGGATCGTCGCCGCTCGGACCTGCGGCCGACGCCGCCGCCGCGCGCGACCGGAACTGATCACCGGCGGGCCCGGAACCGGAGCCGACCGCTCCGGGTTGTCTGGCCACGGAGGATCGCAGATGATGACAGCCAACCCGCATCGCAGAGCCGGACCGGCGCTCGTTTCAGCCGCGATTGCGCTGCTCTGCGTGGGGGCGCTGACAATGCTGGTGCGCGACCGCTGGCATCCGCCGGAGATCAAGTCCGCCGAGGCGGCACGGCATTCGACAACCGGCCAGGTCGCCCGCGCCGCCGGCGCGCGCGTGATGCCGACCGGCCCCAGCCTCGCGGTCGAGCCGAAGCCGGAAGGCCCCAAGCCGGCGCAGCCGGCGAATCCGTTTTGAGCCTGGCACGCGCGCTTATTCGTTCGAGCTGATTGCAAGCGGCATCTGTCTCAACTCTCAGCGAGATACGAGACGGGGAGACAGTCAACAGTCACGCCGACCACTTGTCCTCTTCGCGACGATGCTCCTCGGCATTGAGGCGGTCCGCAATCTCTTGCGCCATCGCCTCGTTCTTGGTCGTGGCGATCGGCTTGCCGTCCTGGCGCTGCACGCGCTCCTTGTCGGCTTCCAGCGGAAAATCCTCCGGCTTGAGCGGTTCGTCCGTCCCGGTCATGCGCGCCTCCTCTGCCTCCCGCGCATAACCCGCCGGGCCGTGCCGCGGTTCCAGGCAACTCAGGAGGCCGCCCGCGCCGGCCGCTCCGCCGGCGTCCAGCGGAACGCGACGCCGTAGCGATTCCAGAGATTGATCACGCCGATCGCCGACGTCAGGAACACCAGCTCCGTTTCCGAGAATTCGGCCCGGGCCTGGGCATAGACCTCGTCGCTGACGCCGCCCTGCAGCGTGGTCAACGCCTCGGTGAAGGCCAGCGCCGCGCGCTCGCGTGCCGAGAATTGCGGCGCCTCGCGCCATACCACGACGAGATTGATCTTGTCGGCGGAGACGCCGAGCTTCTCGGCCAGCAGCACGTGATGCTGCACGCAGAACGCGCAACCGTTGATCTGCGACGCCCTGATCTTGACGAGCTCGAGCAGCTGCTTGTCGAGGCCGGCCTTGGCCGCCTGCTGACTCACCGCAAGGATGGCATCGTACAGCTCCGGCGCCTGCCTCCGGAACGTGGTGTACTCGCTGCGCGCATGTGACATGGTCTGTCTCTCATGTTATCAGATATATGATAACTTATCAGGGCTCTGATGATATGCGCAAGGCACCGGAATTGACGACCTCGCGAGCGTCGCGAAAGGCAGCCCCCGCAAAGGCCGGCCCCGCGCGTCGGCCGAAGACAGCGGCCCGCCCGCCATCGCCCGGCGAGGGCAAGCGCGGCGAGGACGGCTACCTCGCCTATTTGCTGCGCCAGGCACAGGCCGCGGCGCGGCTGTCGCTCGACCGCGCGCTCATCGCGACCGGACTGACCCATCCGCAATTCGTGGTGCTGACGATGCTCAAGGCCTATCCCGGGCTGTCCGGCGCCGACCTCGCCCGCGTCGCGCTGCTGACGCCGCAGACCGTCAACGTCATCATCAGCAATCTCGAACGCGACGGCGCCATCCAGAGAGCGCCGCATCCCGTGCACGGCCGGGCGCTGCAATGGACCCTGACCCGGCACGGCCTCGCTCTGCTCGCCAAGGCCCGGCGCCGCGCCAGCGCGCTGGAGCGGCGACTCGCCGGCGACCTGAGCAAGCGGGACCTCGCGACCATCCGCCGTTGGCTGGCCCGCATCGCCGCCGAGCTCCACCAAGCGTGAAAGTTCCGCCCGTTCCGGGCTTTGCCGCCGGCCCGCATCAGCGGGTAGACTGCCCTCCATGACTCAGTCCGATTCACAGCCCGATACGATGACCCGCCGCGCCCTGCTCCGCTCCGGCATCGGTGCCGCCGCGCTGCTCGGCCCCGCCCTGCCGGCAGCGGCTGCCCCGGCCGAGTTCGAGGCCTGGCGCGACGGCTTTCGCGCCCGCGCGCTCGCCAAGGGCATCTCGCCGGCCACCTGGACCCGGGTCATGGCGCGGCTCGAGCCCGACATGACCGTGTTCAAGGAGTTGCGCAACCAGCCGGAGTTCAAGGAGCAGCTCTGGCAGTACATCAACCGTCGCGTCTCCGACTGGCGCGTCATCAACGGCAAGATCGCGCTGCAGAAGAACGAGGCGCTGTTCGCCCGCATCGAGAAGGACTTTGGCGTCGAGCGCGGCACGCTGCTGGCGCTGTGGGGCGTCGAGTCCGCCTATGGCGATCCGCTGGTGCAGCAGAACCACATGCGCCCGGTGTTTCCGGCGCTCGCCGCGCTCGCCTGGAACGAGCCGCGCCGCAAGGCCTATTGGGAGACCGAGCTCACCAACGCGCTGAAAATCGTCGATCGCGGCTGGAGCACGCCGGAGGAGATGCGCGGCTCCTGGGCCGGCGCGATGGGCCACACGCAATGGATGCCCGAAGTCTGGCTCAACGTCGGCTTCGACTATGACGGCGACGGCAAGATCAACCCGTTCGGCCGCCCCGACGACGCGCTCGGCTCGACCGCGCGCTATCTCGTCAACCGCGGCAAATATCACCGCGGCGAGCACTGGGGCTACGAGGTGCGCGCGCCCGGCAACATGTCAGGAAGCCGCAGCTACGCGGCCTGGCAGGCAGCCGGCATCACCCGCGCCGACGGCCAGCCGTTCCCACAGCCCAATGCCACCGCGCAGCTCTGGATTCCGGTCGCGGGCGGCCCCGCCTTTCTGCTCGGCCCGAACTTCTACTCGGTGAAGTCCTACAATCCGGCGATGAGCTACGCGCTCGCGATCTGCCATCTCGGCGACCGCATCCTGGGGGCACCGCCGTTCCTGCAGCCCTTCCCCGGCTCCGAGCGCGCGCTGACGCTTGCCGAGGTGCAGGAGATGCAGAAGCGCCTGACGGCCGCCGGCTTCGACACCGGCGGCACCGACGGCCGCGTCGGCAACGACACCATGAAGGCGATCCGCGACTTCCAGGCCAAGGCCGGCATCACTCCCGCCGACGGCTATGGGGGATTGAAGGTGCTGGCGAAGCTCAGGCAGGGCGGCTAGCCGCGAAGAAATGTAGGGTGGGCAAAAGGCGCGGCCGTGCTCTCGCCACCTGAGAGCTGGTAGTGGCGCCGTGCCCACCACCTCACGCTGAGCACGCCGCCCGACGATGGGCACGCTGCCGCCTTCGGCGGCTGCTTTGCCCATCCTACGTGTCCGTCATGTTGCGAGCAACGGCGACGCTCAGCTTGCGTCACGCCTTGGCCGCCGCCTCGCGGTGTCCCCTCGGCGCCTTCGCCTTGGGCTGCGACGCGCTCGACGCCCTGACGCGGATGCGCACCGAGCCGCCTTTCGGCTGCTCCTCGATCTCGAACGCGCCGGTCTTGCGGACGAGATCGCTCAGCTTGCGGCAGCCATAGGTGCGCGGATCGAAGTCGGAGACCAGGTTGGAGAGCTGCTTGCCGACCTCGCCGAGCGCGACCCAGCCGTCCTCGCTTTCCATCTGCGTGATGACGTTCTTGATCATCGGCGTCGCCGCGGTGATGGGCAAAAGAGACTTGGGTGCCGCAGCCGTATCGGCGTCCTTGCTGGTCGCGGCGTCGCTGCGCAAATTCTCGGTGTAGATGAACCGGCGGCAGGCCTGCCGAAAGCTCTCCGGCGTCTTCTGCTCGCCGAAGCCGAACACGTCGATGCCCTGCTCGCGGATGCGCGCCGCGAGCCGGGTGAAGTCGCTGTCCGAGGACACCAGGCAGAAGCCGTCGAACCGTCCGCTGTGCAGCAGGTCCATCGCGTCGATCACCAGCGTGATGTCGGAGGCGTTCTTTCCCGTGGTGTAGGCGAACTGCTGCTGTGGCACGATGGCGTGTCTGGCGAGCGTGTCGGCCCAGGGCCTGGAGCGCGGGCTGGAGAAGTCGCCATAGATCCGGCGCACGCTCGCCTCGCCGATCTTGGCGATCTCCTCGAACAGCCCGTCCACGATCTTGGCCGAGGCATTGTCGGCATCGATCAGAACGGCAAGACGCGGCGAGCGAGGTTCGGACGGCATCGGATAGTCCTCAAAGTTGGCCCAGTTCTCATTCCCTTATACGCGCCCTTATACGCGGGCCGACATCCAGCCGAATGATTTTCTTGAGACGAATGGCAAGACCACGGGATGCGCAACCAGGCACTCCGCGAGTCGCGGCACGGCTGGCTGGGTGTGCGGAGACCGGCCGCTGACGCTCCCTCCGTTCGTACACGAACAAATTTGGGTTCCAGGCCTGTTCTGACGGTTGTTTTCACCTTCTCTTAATTTGCCTCGCACAACGATGCGGACGACCCAACGATGGGATCTGCGGCAGATGATGAAGGAAGGCACCTATTCGGCCTGGTTCAGGACCCCCAAAGGCCAGGGAACCGGCATCGTCGAGCTGGTGGGCGGCAAGGTCTGCGGCGGCGATACCGTGCTGAGCTATGCCGGCAGCTACGAGACGCATGGCGATCGGTTTACCGCCATCATCAAGACGAAGCGTCACGCGCCGGGACAGCCGTCGCTGTTCGGCCCCGACGAGCTGACGCTCAGCCTCGAAGGGTGCTGCAGAGGCACGCCCGTCACGTGCTCCGGCTATGCCGCGGAAGCTCCCGACGTGCCGTTCGAGGCGCTGCTGCTGTTCTCGGCGTCCGACGACGCCGCACCTCCGCAAACGCCCCGGCCGACGCCGAAATTCAGTCCCGATCATCTGCCGAAGCCGTCCTGGCGCTGAGCTGTCGCGGTTGTCGAGGAGCCCTGTGTCGCGCGCTGCGACCCGATCCCACGGACGCTCGATCTCACCTGCTGAGACGTGATCCGATCTCAGATCGAGCGCGATCGCCATCGCATGCTCCTCACGGCACCGACGCGCTGATCCTGCTCACGAGATCGAGGACGCGCTGGGTTCGGACGCCATGCGGGTTGACGGCGAGATCGACCAGCTCGACCAGCACCAGGCGCTTCGACGGAACGACGACGACCAATTGCCCACCATAGCCATTGGCCAAGAAGGCGCTGACGCCCGGACTGCCCTTCGTGTACGTCCACCAGAGATAGCCATAGCCGCGTTCAGGCTGCTCGGTATCCGACAGCCGCGTCGTCGATTCTGTCACCCAATGAGCCGGGATCAGCTGGGTCCCGTTCCAGCGTCCGCCGTTGAGATAAAGCACGCCGAACCGCGCGAGGTCGCGTGCGCTCATGTGAAACACGTAGGCGGGATGAGAGGACGAGTCCTCCTTCTGGTAGTGACCATCCTTCGTCGAAAAATCCTCCATGCCGAGCGGCCGCGCGATCCGGGTCTCGAAGCTTTTGAACACGTCGCCCAGGGATTGCCGATAGATCGTGCCGAGCGCATTGAAATCCCAATTGTTGTAGTACCAGAAGCTGCCAGGCGGATGGCTTCCGCGGGCAGGCCGGAGGTCCCTCATCCGCGGCGTCTCGTAGGCCGCGAGATGATAGACGCCGGAACGAGCCATCAACAATTGGCGAACCGTCGCGGTCTTCTCGGTCGGCGACAGGGCGTCGGGACGATCGTCGATCGCAAGTTCGGCAAGGGTGCTGTCGAGGTTGATCCGGCCCTCCTCGACCGCCAAGCCGTACAGGGCGCTGATGAGGCTTTTGCGCTCGGACCGGATATTGACCTTGGCGCCGATGTCACCCGACGACGCAATGATCTCGTCGTCTCTGACCACCATGATCGCCGTCGGCTTCTGCGCGTCGGCGAACTGCTGAACCTCCTGCGAAATCGCCGCGGTCCAAGGCTTTTCGCTGGGGTTTGCTGTCTGCCAGTGCAGGCCCGGTTCGGCATGCGCCCACGGCAAGCACAGCAACAGCACCACGAAGACACCAGACAGATATTGCATCGAACACCCACATTGTCGGACAGCCGCCCTCGTCGCGAAGATGACTCAGTGCGCCAAGATGGCAAATTGGCAAGAACGAGCGGCAGGTTGCAACACCGACGTCCCGTCGCCGCGTGCTCCTCAACGCCACAGCAAGCGAACGTCATGTCTCGCAGCGATGTCAGTCGGATGACCGAAACCGCTTTGGGAGGCGCAAGATTTCGCTTGCTTTTCTTACGAAAATCGGAAATTATATGACGGTCCCGTCCTCATGAGAGGGGCGCTTCGCGATCGTCACGAACGTGGAGGATGGGATGCGGTGGCCGCGATCGTGTCGCAGCGTGCTCGATGTACGCGGACGAACGGCAGGTTGCGGACGTGAAATCGCGTGGTCCTGGCGCCCCGATGCTGGCGCCAAGTCTTTGGGTGATGATGATCCCGGAGACGACGGTGGCTATCTGTGGAGCCTCAGGAGGTTGTCCTCGGTTAAACCGAGTCTGCTGATAGGCGGCTGGGAGTTTATGCCGCCGTGAGGCCGGTGCCAATTATACTGGTGCAGCCAGATGGGCAGTTGCGCGGCGCGCTGATCGGAAGTGGGATAGGTGTGTGCATAGGCCCACTCCCGGAGCGCTGTCTGGATAAAGCGCTCAGCCTTGCCATTGGTTCTGGGCGTGTAGGGCTTGGTGCGGATATGCTTGAGACCAATATCGCGGCAGGCCTTATCGAAATCGAAGCCGATATAGCAGCCACCGTTGTCGGTCATGACGCGGGTGACGGTAACGCCCAAGCTCTTGTAGTGAGCGACAGCGGCCTTGAGAAACGCAACAGCACTCTCGGCGGTCTGATCAGGCTTGAGCTGTGAAAAGGCGACACGGGAGTGGTCATCGATGCAGACATGCATGTACTCCCAGCCAAGTCCGCGACAATGACTATAGCCGTTCCGATTGCCGGTGACGCGATGGCCGCTTTGCGCGAAACGGCCGAGCTTTTTGATATCGATATGGATCATCTCGCCCGGCGCAGCGTGCTCATAGCGACGCACGGGTTCGATCGGCTCCAGATCACGGATTCGGTTCAACCCCAGTCGTCGCAGAACGCGGCTGACCGTGGCCGGCGACACCTTAACCTCAGCCGCAATCTGCTTGCCCGTGTGGCGCTGACGGCGCAAAGCCTCGATAGCGGTACATGTGGCAGCAGTGGTTTGGCCTGGCGATGAGTGCGGTCTGGAGGAGCGATCGAGCAATCCCTCGACACCTTCCTCGCGGAACCGCTTCACCCATTTGGCTACGGTCTTCGGCGTCGTATTGTACTGGTAAGCAGCTTCAGCATAGCTCAGCCCACCCTCAACGACACTCCGCACCATCGCCTCTCGACCTTTCGGTGTCATAGGCGCATTCTTGTGGACGTCCATCTGGTCTCTCCTTGGAACACTGAAGCTTCGCAACCTCAGCTTCCTCGGTTCAGACCGGATGGACAACCTCCTGGAAGACCACAGCTATCAAGCCGAACACCGGGGAGATCGCGTATAAGCGTTAAGACCTCCGCGCAGGGAATGCCGGTTGAAACGGCTTTGCCTGTGGTGACTGCCGCCTGCTTTTTGTTTGCAGGCGGGCCATGGGTGAGGCCTTCACCCGGCATTCCCTGCGCCCTCTCTTCTCTGATGAGGGTCTTGATCCTGCATCACTCGGGCGCAGATGCGCGGCGGGATTACAAAGACTTGCCCTGCAATGAGACACGCGACGGCCACCCCGCACTCCGCTGTCGTCCCGGCCTCCGCGCCGGGACCCATACCCACAGGGAGCCGTTTGAGGCATGATCGGAGTGAGCATCTCGTTCTCACAACGTCTGCTGCTGCGTATAGGTCCCGGATCGGCGCTTCGCCGACGCGAGCGTCGTCGAAGCTTGTCTGGGACGACAGCGGTGTTGGGGCTGCTACCTGATCATCGCCGGTCCATGATCCGGCACGGCGACATCGAGCACGCGCAGTTGCACGCGCTCGACTCCCTGGTAGCGGTCGACGGTGAGCGTGCCGGCGACGTGCAGGATCTGGCCGCGATGCTGAACCAGCGCGTTGCCGAGCTTCTGACCGACGGAGCGGAACGCGATCGCGTTCACCATGGCTCCGTCGCCGGACTTGAAGCGCAGCTTCAGATGCGCCTGCCCGACTTCGTCGGCATAGACCAGTTGATGCGACGGCAGCGCCACGATCGGCTCGGGATTGCCGCTGCCGAACGGACCGGCGCGATTGAGCGTCGCTACCAACTCGGGCGTCGCGGCGCGCGCGCTGATCGCGCCATCGATCAGGATCTCGTTGACGTGCCGGGCCTCGGACACGTCGGCGGCGAGCGCGCTTTCCAGATAGGCGCGGAATTCGGCCAGCCGCTCCTTGCGCAGGGTGACGCCGGCGGCCATCGCGTGCCCGCCGCCCTTCATCAGGATGCCCTGCTCCACGGCATGGCGGACGGCCTTGCCGAGATCGACGCCCGGAATCGAGCGGCCCGACCCGGTGCCGATGCCGCCCGGCTCGAGCGCGATCGCAAACGCCGGCCGGGCAAACTTTTCCTTGAGCCTGGACGCGACCAGCCCGACCACGCCGGGATGCCAGCCTTCGGACGCGGTCACGATGACGGCGCCCTTGTCCTCCAGCCCGAGCGAGGCCAGCGCCTCCGCTTCGGCCTGCGCTTCGGCCTGCTGCTCGATGACGCGGCGCTCGCTGTTGAGCCGGTCGAGCTCGGCGGCGATTCGCGCGGCTTCGGAGATATCGCTTTCCAACAGCAGCCGCACGCCGAGATCGGCGCGGCCGATGCGCCCGCCGGCATTGATGCGCGGTCCCAGCATGAAGCCGAGATGCCAGGCTTCGGGCGGACCGTTGAGCCGGGCGACATCCATCAGCGCGGTGTGCCCGACATGGTCGCGCCGGCGCATCGCGATCAGGCCCTTGGCGACGAACGCGCGGTTGAGCGCGATCAGCGGCGCGACGTCGGCGACGGTGCCGAGCGCGACGTGATGCAGCATGCTGAGCAGATCCGGCTCCGGGCGCGTGCTGCTCCAGAAGCCGCGGCCGCGCAGCTCGCGATTGACCGCAACCAGCGTGACCAGCGTCAGCCCGACCGCGGCGAGATAGCCGAGGCCGGAGAGATCGTCGGGCCGGTTCGGATTCACCAGCGCGTCGACCTCGGGCAGGTCCTCGCCGCATTGATGGTGATCGATCACCACCACGGACATGCCGAGCCGCCGCGCCTCCGCCAGCGGCTCGAGGCTGGTGGTGCCGCAGTCGACCGTGACGAGCAGCGTCGCGCCCTTGGCCGCGAGCGCGCGGATGGCATCGACGTTCGGGCCGTAGCCTTCGAAGATGCGGTCGGGAATGTGGATCAGCGGATCGAGCCCGCAATGGCGCAGATGCCAGGCGAGCAGCGCCGCCGAGGTTGCGCCGTCGACATCGTAGTCGCCGAAGATCGCGACCTTCTCGCCCTTGACCGCTGCGTCGGCAATGCGCTCGGCCGCCGCCTCCATCTGCGTCACCGTGAACGGATCCGGCATCAGCTTGCGGATGGTGGGATCGAGGAAGTCGTTGACTTGATCGAGCTCGACCTCACGCCCCGCCAGAACCCGGGCCAGCATCTCCGGCAGTTGATAGCGCTGCACCATCGCAAGCGCGCGCGCCGCGCCGCGCGCATCCAGCCGGTCGCGCCACAATTTGTTGGTCAGCGACAGCCGCACGCCCAGGAACGCCTGCGGGGCGCTCAGGGGCAGTGCAAGGGCGGATGGTGCCATGACGCGCGGGGCCTCGCTTGCAGCGCAGCGATTCGAAACGGACGCCGTCGAATCTACAGCAACTGGCCTGCCTCAGCAGGTTCCATCCATGAAACCCACCAGAATCGTCCCAGAACTTGGCGGAACTCACAGGAAATCAGGGAAATGCCGCCCATATACGGCTGGTTGCCTAAAATTCGAGCTGCGTTCAATGGAGTGCATTAAACAGCCGTTAGGCGAACTCCGTAACATTTCAATCAATTATTACATCCGATTTGTCCGCCCTCTTCGTGCCGACCAGGAGGCGCGGCAACATGGAGTTCATTGCCGATGCTGACCGCGCCCGAGTTGAAGACGCAGCCCTCCGCCGCTCCGGCACAAACGACTCCCAAGGATGACGAGACCGACGTCTCGGCGCTGATCGCCCGGCTCACCGGCGAGGTCAATCAGATCGCCTGCGAGAAGACCAAGTCGATCCAGCAGATCACCAACCAGATGAAGATGCTGGCGCTGAACGCGCTGATCGAGAGCTCGCGGGTCGGCGCCCAGGGCGCGGGCTTCGCCGTGGTGGCCCAGGAGGTCCGCGCCGTCGGCCAGCTCGTCGAGACCATCGCGCGCGAGCTGGAAGGGCAGCTCACGACCCGCACGGGCAATCTGAAGAGCTCGATCGAGCGCATGACCGAGCGGGCGCGCGGCGAGCGCATGGTCGATCTGGCGCTGAATGCGATCGAGCTGATCGACCGCAATCTCTATGAGCGGACCTGCGACGTGCGCTGGTGGGCGACCGATTCGGCCGTGGTCGACTGCGCGGCCGCGCCCGATGCCGCCCGCGTCACGCACGTCTCCGATCGGCTCGCGGTGATTCTGTCGGCCTACACCGTCTATCTCGATCTGTGGCTGTGCGATCCGAGCGGCAAGGTGATCGCCAACGGCCGCGCCGACCGCTTCAACGTCGTCGGCCAGAGCGTCGCCGACACCAAATGGTTTCGCGAGGCGCGCGGACTGCGCTCGGGCGACGACTACGTCGCCGGCGACGTCGAGTGCCAGCCGCTGCTCGGCAACGCCCAGGTCGCAACCTATTGCGCCTCGGTCCGCGAGGACGGCAAGGCGCATGGCAAGCCACTCGGCGTGCTCGCCATTCATTTCGACTGGGAGGCTCAGGCGCGCGCGATCGTGCAGGGCGTCCGCGTCAGCGAAAGCGACAAGGCGCGCGTGCTGCTGGTGGATTCGAATCTGCGCGTCATCGCGTCCTCGGACGGCCAGGGCATTCTCAGCGAGCGGGTGTCGCTGAAGCTCGATGGCAAACGCAGCGGCTTCTATCAGGACATCTCCGGGCGCATGGTCGCGTTCCACGCGACGCCCGGCTACGAGACCTACAAGGGTCTCGGCTGGTACGGCGTGATCGTGTCGGGTGCGTGAGGCAGGAGGATCAGCAGCCCAGCCGGTCGGCGATGCCGCCGAAATCATCGGCGACGATGTCCCAGGCGCCGGTGGCCTCGAAATCGCGGCTCTGCAGCGGGCCGTATTCGGTGGGGCGGGCGACAAAGGCGGTCTTGAGGCCGTAGCGTTGCGCCGCCTCGAGATCATTGTTGTGCGCGGCGACCATCATCACCTCGCCGGGCGAAAGGCCAAGGAGACGTGCGGCACCGAGATAGGTCTCGGGATCGGGCTTGTAGTGCGCGAACAGCTCTGCGGAGAGCACGAGGTCCCAGGGCAGACCCGCAAACTTCGCCATGTTGGTGAGCAGCGCGACATTGCCGTTGGAGAGCGGCGCGATGATGTATTTGGACTTCAACCGGGTCAGCCCGGCGACACTGTCGGGCCACGGATGCAGCCGGTGCCAGCCGCGGGTGAGATGATCGAGATCGGCTTCGGTGAGGCCGGTGATGCCGAGCTGCGCGACCAGCGTCTCCAGCGAGCGCCGGTGCAGCACGTCGAGGATGACGTAGCCGCGCTCCGGATGCCTCCGGACCTCGTCCATCGAGCCGACATAGAGCCCGCGCCAGCCATCGACCAGCGCGGTCCAGTCGCCCTGGATGCCGCGGGTCTTCGACCACGCGGTGAAGTCGTTGATCAGGCTGGTGCGCCAGTCGACGACGGTGCCGAACACGTCGAACACCAGCGCCTTGACCATGGACAGATCGGACATGCTGAGCCGCTCTCCAATTTCGTCATTCCGGGATGCGCGCACAGCGCGCAGACCCGGAATCTCGCGCCACGGTCTCGAGATTCCGGGTTCACGCTCCGCGTGCCCCGGTACGACTGTGCTGGATCAGTCGAGGTGGAATTTCGCCAGCTGGCGGTGCTCGGCGCGGATGTAGCGCACCGTGCCGGTGACCGAGCGCATCACGACGGTCTCGGTCTCGATGACGCCGTCCTTGCGGAACTTGACGCCGGAGAGCAGCGAGCCGGTGGTGACGCCGGTGGCCGCGAACAGACAGTCGCCGCGGGCCATGTCCTCGATGCCGTAGATCATCTTGGGATCACCGACGCCCATCTTGTGGGCGCGCTCGCGCTTCTCCTCGGTGTCGAGGATCAGGCGGCACTGCATCTGGCCGCCGATGCAGCGCAGCGCCACCGCGGCCAGCACGCCCTCCGGCGCGCCGCCGGTGCCGAGATACATGTCGACGCCGGTGTTGTCGGGATCGGCGCAGTGGATCACGCCGGCGACGTCGCCGTCAGTGATCAGGCGTACCGCAGCGCCGGTCGAGCGCACGCCCTGAATGATATCGGCATGGCGCGGGCGGTCCAGCACCAGCACCGTGATCGCGCCCGGCTCGACGCCCTTGGCCTTGGCGAGCCGGCGGACGTTGTCGGCAGGCGTCGCGTCGATGTCGACCACGCCCTTGGCGTAGCCCGGGCCGACCGCGATCTTCTGCATGTAGACGTCGGGAGCATGGAGGAGCGTGCCGCCATCGGCCATCGCCATGGTCGCGATCGCGCCGGGCATGTTCTTGGCGCACAGGGTGGTGCCCTCGAGCGGGTCGACCGCGATGTCGACCCTGGGGCCGGCATTGAGGCCGACCTTCTCGCCGATATAGAGCATCGGCGCCTCGTCGCGCTCACCCTCGCCGATCACGACCGTGCCTTCGATCGGCAGCTTGTTGAGCTCGCGGCGCATCGCATCCACGGCGGCCTGGTCGGCCGGCTTCTCCTGGCCGTGGCCGCGCAGCCGCGCCGCCGACACCGCCGCCCGTTCGGTCACGCGCACCAGCTCCAGCGTCAGGATGCGCTCGAGCAGCAATTGTTGCGGGACAGAAATCTGCGTCGACATCGGTCAACTCCTCAAGACGTCACGGCGGACATCCGCCATCAAAATCTACCGCTCGCACGCCGCCCCCCCTGGGCGGCAGCCGGGTCAGGCGGTCGGCACGAATGGCCGTTCCCCGCCTGTCTACTCTCCCGGTTTGAGCATGAACCTATACCAAACGCCACGCGTTTGTTTGAGCAGGGACAAGCGGTTCCCTGTGCATCATGCGCTAGTTCTTCTCGATCCGGATCACCTGGGGCTTGCCGCTGATGACCTTGTCGCGCTGCACCGCCTGGAGCGCGCGATGCACGGCGTCCTCGTGGGTCGCGTAGGTGATCAGGATCACCGGGACCGGCGCGGACTTGCCGGCGGTCTTCGCCGGCTCGCTGCCGTTGGGATGCCGCTGCACGATCGATTCGATCGAGATCTTCTGCTCGGCGAGCCGGGTCGCGATGGTCGCTGCCGTGCCGGCATGGTCGCGCGCCATCAGGCGGATGTAGTAGCCGCCCTCGTGCCGCTCCATCGGGGCCTTCTCGGTCGCCTGCAGCTTATCGACCGGCCGTCCGAACGGCGCCGCGCGGATACCGCGCGCGACATCGGCGATGTCGGCGACGACCGCGGAGGCCGTGGCGGCGCCCCCTGCTCCCGGACCGACCAGCGTGATCGGCGGGATACCGTCGCCGTCGATCGTGACCGCGTTGGTCACGCCCATGACCTGGGCGATCGAGGAGGATTTCGGCACCATCGTCGGATGCACCCGCTGCTCGATGCCCTTGGCGGTGCGCACGGCAACGCCAAGCAGCTTGACGCGGTAGCCGAGCTCGGCGGCCGCGCGCAGGTCCTCCGGCGCGATCGAGGAGATGCCTTCGACATAGACGGAGTTCTGCGCCACCTGGGTGCCGAAGGCGAGGCTCGCGAGAATCGCAAGCTTCTGTGCGGTGTCATGGCCGTGGATGTCGAAAGACGGGTCAGCCTCGGCATAGCCCAGGCGCTGGGCATCCTTGAGGCACTCGTCGAACGACAGCCCCTCCTGCTCCATCCGCGTCAGGATGTAGTTGCAGGTGCCATTCAGGATTCCATAGACGCGGTTGATGCCGGTGCCGGCAAGCCCCTCGCGCAGGGTCTTGATCACCGGAATGGCGGCACCGACGGCCGCTTCGAAGTTCAGCGCGCCACCATGCTTCTCGGCCGCCTTGGCGAGCTTCAGGCCATGCTTCGCAATCAGTGCCTTGTTGGCGGTCACCACCGACTTGCCGGCCTTGAGCGCGGTGTCGATCGCCGACAGCGCGGGATCACCCGCGCCCCCCATCAGCTCGACCAGGCAGTCGATTTCGGGATCACCAGCCAGTGCGATCGGATCCTTGGCCCATTTGATCCCGGACAGATCGATGCCGCGCTTCTTGGCCTTCGACCGCGCCGTCACGGCAACGACCTTCACCGGGCGTCCCGTCCGCTCGGTGAGCACGCGCCCCTGACGCTCGATGAGACGAACGACCTCGACACCCACGGTGCCGAGGCCCGCGATGCCCACTCTCAGGGGTGCGACCATGGAATCAAAGAACCTGTCGAAAGGAAAATACGGGAGGGTTCAACGCCGGTTGGCGATGGGAACGACGTTGTGCAACGTTTCGATCCCGCTTTCAAGGAAGCGGCGGACGCCGCGCGCGGCCTGCCGGATGCGCTGCTCGTTCTCGACCATCGCGATGCGGACATAGCCCTCGCCATGCTCGCCGAAGCCGACGCCCGGCGACACCGCCACGCCGGACTTCTCGACCATGAGCGTCGCGAACTGCATGCTGCCGAGGCTCTTGAACTTCTCCGGCAAAGGCGCCCAGGCGAACATCGAGGCCTCAGGCGACGGGATCTCCCAGCCGGCCCGGCCGAACGCCTCGACCAGCGTGTCGCGGCGCTTGCGATAGACGTCGCGCATCTCGCGGATGCAGTCGTCGGGACCGTTCAGGGCAGCCGTGGCCGCGACCTGCACCGGGGTGAACGCGCCGTAGTCGAGATACGATTTCACGCGGGCGAGCGCTGCGATGATGCGCTCGTTGCCGACGGCAAAGCCCATGCGCCAGCCGGCCATCGAATAGGTCTTCGACATCGAGGTGAACTCGACCGCGACATCCATCGCGCCAGGCACCTGCAGCACCGACGGCGGCGGGTTCTTGTCGTCGAAATACACCTCGGCATAAGCGAGATCCGACAGGATCAGGATCTCGTGCTTCTTCGCGAATGCGACGAGGTCGCGATAGAAGTCGAGGCTCGCGACATAGGCAGTCGGGTTGCTCGGATAGCAGACGATCAGCGCGAGCGGCTTCGGAATCGAGTGAATGATCGCACGCTCGGCCGCCTCGAAGAACTGCGGCGTCGGTTCCGACGGCACCGAGCGGATCACGCCGCCCGCCATCAGGAAGCCAAAGGCGTGGATCGGATAGCTCGGATTGGGACAGAGAATGACGTCGCCCGGCGCGGTGATCGCCTGCGCCACGTTGGCAAAGCCTTCCTTGGAGCCGAGCGTCGCCACGATCTGGGTGTCGGGATTGAGCTTCACCCCGAAACGGCGATCGTAATAGGCGGCCTGCGCCCGGCGCAGTCCGACGATGCCGCGCGAGGCCGAATAGCGGTCGGTGCGCGGCTTGCCCAGGGTCTCCTTGAGCTTCTCCAGCACGTGCGGCGGCGCCGGCAGATCCGGATTGCCCATGCCGAGATCGATGATGTCGGCCCCGGCGTTCCGCGCGGCCGCCTTGGCCCGGTTGACCTGCTCGAACACGTAAGGCGGCAGACGGCGGATGCGATAGAAATCTTCCATGGGTCTCTCGGCTCCGGCAACCGGGGGCGGATTCGCCAGCAGAGCTGGCGCTGCGGCGACGCGGGCCATGCATTGAAACCGGTGCTGGATCAGGAGTTTAGCACGGGCTCGCGGCTTGGCTGGCAACGACACGCGGAGGTGTTGATGGCGGTGTTTTATCATGGCCGCCGCGCCACGCCAGACAATTACGCCGCTCAGAGCGGCCGATCTCCCAGCCCTTGGTCACCTGGCCGATCATTTGGGCCTGGTGGTGGTGCCCGCCGAAGCCTGGCGGTCACGCGCCGCGAGCAGCTCCTTTTCGATCTTGGCGCGCTCCTGCGGCGAAATGATCGGCGCATCGCGGTCGCGCGGCACGTCGTTGACGGGCAGATACCCGCCCGGCTCCTTGGGTCGGGCGACCGCATCCGCGTCGAGCGACGGCATGTCCGCGATTGGACTGGAGCACCCGGCAAGCGCGAGCGCGCCGGACACAACGAGCCCCGCAACAAGGGCGCGCCGTCCCGACCTCCAGCCTCGCCCCTGCGTCCCCACGCGCACGTCCCTCGGTCCCCAACTTCCAGTCAACGGTCCCCAGTCCGACCGCGGCGCGGCGCATTTTGCCGCAGTACAACCAATTGTCACTCGAAACGTTACCGGCTTGAACAGGAATTTCATCCAGCTACGTGATCAACATGTCGGAAACGAGAGATTTTTTCGCAACGCAACAATCAGAAATCGAATTTGTCGCAAACTCGCGGATTATTGATCTCGCGCGGTGACGAGACGGTCCCGACGCGATAGTGTGATTGAGCCATGACCGACGTTCAGAACAGCAGCAATCCAGAAAAAACATTCGATGCGGAAGCGTTCGCGATGAACATCGCGAAAGCCATGGAAAGCAGCGGCAAGGCGCTCTCGGCCTATCTGAAGCCGCGCGAGACAGGCGAAGTTCAGGACCGGCCACCGACCGAATTGACCGAGGTCGTCAAATCCTTCACCGCCGTCGCCGACTACTGGCTGTCGGACAAGGAGCGCGCCAGCGACATCCAGACCAAGATCGCCAAGGGCTATCTCGATTTGTGGGGCTCGGCCTCGCGCCGTCTCGCCGGCGAAGACGCACCCCCGGCCATTTCGCCCTCCCCGCGCGACAAGCGCTTCGCCGATCCGGAATGGAAGTCGAACCAGTTCTTCGATTTCGTGATGCAGGCCTATCTGCTGACGACGCAGTGGGCCCAGGACCTGGTCCACAATGCCGAAGGCCTCGATCCGCACACGCGCAAGAAGGCCGAGTTCTACGTCAACCAGATCATCAATGCGCTGGCGCCCTCGAATTTCGTCCTGACCAATCCGGAGGTGCTGCGGCAGACGGTGGCGTCGAGCGGCGACAATCTGGTGCGCGGCATGCAGATGCTCGCGGAGGACATCGAGGCGGGCAAGGGCTCGCTGAAGATCCGCCAGTCCGACCCGGGCAATCTCGAGGTCGGCGTCAACATGGCGACGACGCCGGGCAAGGTGATCTTCCAGAACGAGATGATGCAGTTGATCCAGTACGCGCCGACGACGGAGAACGTGCTGCGCACGCCGCTGCTGATCGTGCCGCCCTGGATCAACAAGTTCTACATCCTCGATCTGCGCCCCGAGAAATCCTTCATCAAATGGTGCGTCGATCAGGGCCTCACGGTGTTCGTGATCTCCTGGGTCAATCCCGACAAAAAGCTTGGGACCAAGACCTGGGATGACTACATGAAGGAAGGCCCGCTCACCGCGATGGACGTCATCGAGAAGGTGACGGGCGAGATGAAGGTGCACACGCTCGGCTACTGTGTCGGCGGCACCATGCTCGCGACCACGCTCGCCTGGCTCGCCGACAAGCGCCGCCAGCGCGTGACCTCGGCGACGTTCCTTGCCGCACAGGTCGACTTCACCCATGCCGGCGATCTGCTGGTGTTCGTCGACGAGACCCAGATCTCGGCGCTGGAGCGCGACATGCAGGCGTCGGGCGTGCTCGAGGGCAGCAAGATGGCGATGGCCTTCAACATGCTGCGTTCGAACGACCTGATCTGGTCCTATGTCGTCAACAATTACCTGAAAGGCCAGGCGCCGCAGGCGTTCGACCTGCTGCACTGGAATTCTGACGCCACGCGGATGTCGGCGGCCAACCATTCCTACTATCTGCGCAACTGCTACCTCGAGAACCGGCTGACCTCGGGCACCATGGTGCTCGACAATACGCTGCTGGATCTCTCCAAGGTGAAGGTGCCGGTCTACAACCTCGCCACCCGCGAGGACCACATCGCGCCGGCCGACTCCGTGCTGTACGGCTCGCAATTCTTCGGCGGGCCGGTGAAGTACGTGCTGTCGGGCTCCGGCCACATCGCCGGCGTCGTCAACCCGCCCTCCTCCGGCAAGTATCAGTACTGGACCAACGACCAGATCCACGACATCTCGCTGAAGGACTGGATCAAGGGCGCGCAGGAGCACAAGGGCTCCTGGTGGCCGGACTGGCGCGAATGGCTGAGTCAGCTCGATCCGGAAGAGGTTCCCGCGCGCGGCGTCGGCAGCGAGGCCTATCCACCGCTCGAGGATGCGCCGGGCTCCTATGTCCGCGTCCGCGCATAGCGTGATCCGCCGCGATTGACTATAACCGCTCCGTCCCGCCGGGACGGGACGGGAATCAGTTGAGGGGATCTCGATGACGCGCGAACTGTTCTGGCTGACGCTCACGGTCATTCTGACCGGCCTGCTGTGGGTTCCCTACATCCTGAACCGCTGCCAGGTCCGCGGCCTCACGGGCGCGATGGCCAACCCCTCCCGCAACGACAAGCCGCACGCGCCGTGGGCAACGCGGCTGATGTTCGCGCACGACAATGCGGTCGAGAACCTCGTGATCTTCGCGCCGCTGGTGCTGATCCTCAACGCGATCGACTATTCGACCAAATGGACCGTGCTCGCCTGCGCCGTCTATTTCTGGTCGCGGGTGGCCCACGTCATCGTCTACGCGATCGGCCTGCCCGTGTTCCGGACGCTGGCGTTCGTGGTCGGCTTCATCGCCCAGGCCATCCTGGCGCTCGCCATCTTCGGCTGGCTCTAGGCCGATCTGCTAGGGCAGATTGTCCCGCAGAAAGATATCGATGCGGATGCGCTCCTGGTCCGGACTGATCGGCTCCCCCGAGCAGTGCGCGAGCAGAATGCGCGCCGCCGAGCGCGCCTCGTGGCCGGGGTCCTGGTTGATGATGGCGTCCAGCGTTCCGCGGACCAGGAACCGCCGCGTGTGCTGGGTCAGCTCATGGGTGATCCAGACCACATCCCGGGCGCGGCCGGATGCCTCGAGCGCGTCGGCGATGCCACGGTTGCCGGCGCCGCAGCAGTAGATGCCGCGCAGATCCGGATGGCGGGCGAGCAGCGCGGCGGTCAGCTCCCGCGTGCGCTCGCTCTCATCGCGGCCCTCGATGGCCGGAAGCGCGAGCAGGTTCGGGTACTCGCTGGACAGGATCTGGTGAAAGCCGAATTGCCGCTCGGCATGATCGCGCAACGACAATGATCCCGCGATCACGGCAACCGTCCCCTCGCGGCCGCCGAGGTAGCGCCCCATCAGCGTGGCCGCCGTCCGTCCCGCGGCAGGGTTGTCGATGCCGACATAGTGCAGGCGGCGCGAGCTCGGGGCATCCGAGACCAGGGTCACCACCGCGACGCCGCGCGCGGTGAGCTCGTCGATCGCGGCGCGCACTCTGGGGTGATCCAGCGCGATGACCGCAACGCCCTGATAGGCCGGCGACAGGTTCTCCAGCGCACCGGCCAGCACGTCAGGATCGAACACGTCGACGTGGAGGATATCGATGAAGCCGCGCTGACCGGCCAGCCACTCTGCCGTGCGCTGGACCTGCTCGGTCAGGATGGTCATGAAGCTGTTGCCGCCGGTCGGCAGCACGAAGGCAAAGCGGAAGCTCTGGCCGCGCGCGAGCCGTGCCGCTGCGACGTCGGCGCGATAACCCAGCTTGGCAACAGCGGCCTCCACCCGGGCAACGGTCTTGGCACGCACGCCCTCGCGCCGGTTGATGACGCGGTCGACGGTGGCGAGCGACACGCCCGCCGTCCGCGCGACGTCCTCCAGCGTGGCCCGGACCGGTAACGGGTTCGCGTCAGCCGTCACTCGCGCGCCGCCCATAGCATGCCGCGGGTCATCAACGTCCGGATCTCCGGCACGTCGAGCTCGTAGGCGCGGTGGCCGAGCGAAGAATAGAATACCCTGCCCGCGCCGTAACGCTTCTTCCAGACCACCGGCATCACCACCCCCTCGATCCATGGGGCGTGCTCGCCGGTGAAGGTCGTGGTCGCCAACACCTCGTTGGCCGGATCGACGTGCATGTAATACTGCTCGGAACGGTGCTCGAAACTTGTCAGGCCCTTCATGATGGGATCGTCCGGCCTGGTCAAGTCGACCCGATAGTCGATGATGTTGCCGGGATGGGCGACCCATTGCCCGCCGCACAGGAACTGGTAGTCGACCGAATCGCGGAAGGCATCGCACATGCCGCCATGATGGCCGGCGAGCCCGACTCCGCTGCGCACCGCCGCGCAGAGATTGAGCGCTTCCGCCTTCTCGATCTTGGACATCGTGTAGATTGGAATGATTAGCGACAGATCGTGGATCGCAGGATCTGCGAACGCGGCCGTCGTGGTCTCGATCCGCACCTCGAAGCCTTCCGCCTTCAGCCAGCCGCGGATCATCGAGGCGCACAGATCGGGGTCATGTCCTGGCCAGCCGCCCCATACAATCATTGCCTTGCGCATGTCTCTGTCCTCAGTCGATCTGTCCGGTGTCGCGTCCAACAGGCAACATCGCCGGCCGCTCCACGCGGCTCTCGATCCTGACCCGCCGGCCTTCGTTTGCGGAGGTCTGGAACGCCTCCATGACCTCCAGCACGTGGAAGGCGAGCGCACCGCTAGCCCGATGCGGCCGGTCGTTCAGGATCGCGGTCGCCATATCGGCCACGCCGATGGAGCGGAACTCGCCGTCGACGTGACCATGCGTCAACGGCATCGTCTGCCAGTCGCCGCCGGTCTTGGCGACCTGGACCTCTCCACCGAAGCGGTTGGGGTCCGGCACCAGCATGCTACCCTCGGCGCCATAGATCTCGATGGGCGCGTGCCGGTGCTTCGGAACGTCGAAGCTCATCGTGACCGAGACCACCGCCCCGCTCTCGAACTCCAGCGTGCCCGCGACGTGGGTCGCGACCTCGACCGGGATCAGTGTGCCGTTCATCGGTTGGCTGGTGACAAGGCGCTCTGATCGCGGGCGCGCCGTGGAGCCCATGACGCTCACGACCGGGCCGAGCAGTTGCACGAGATCGGTGATGTAGTACGGGCCCATGTCGAGCATCGGCCCGCCGCCGCGCAGGTAATAGAAGCCCGGCGCCGGATGCCAGCGCTCATGGCCGGGACAGCCGAAGAACGCGCTGCCCGCGACAGGCGTGCCGATCGCGCCGTCGTCGATCAGCTTGCGCGCGGTCTGGTGGCCGCCGCCAAGGAACGTGTCGGGCGCGCAGCCGACCCGCAGATTCTTCTGCGCGGCAAGCTCGATCACCTTGCGGGCTTCCGCGACGTCGATTCCGAGCGGCTTCTCGGAATGCACGTGCTTGCCGGCATTCAGCACGGCGAGACTGACGTCGGTATGGGCGAGCGGCACGGTGAGATTGATGACGATCTCGACGTCATCGCGCTTCAGCAATTGATCGACCCGCATCGCCGGCAGGCCGAAGGCTGCGCCCTGTCGCTCGGCTGCGTCGCTGCGCATGTCGGCGAGCGCCTTGATGTCCAGAACGGGGAAGCGCTCGGCCGCCTTCAGATAGGCGGTGCTGATGTTGCCGCAGCCGATGATGCCGATGCCGACTTTTCTCATTGTGGTCTCCGTGAGGTCCCGTTCATCCCTTGACCGCGCCCGATGTCAGGCCAGCAACGATGTGCTTCTGCGCCAGGAGGAACAGAATGATGGTGGGCAGGATGGTCAGGGTGATGAAGGCGAGGATCAGGTGCCACTCGGACGAATACTCGCCCTGATAGACCATGATGCCGAGCGGCCATGGATACAGCGCATCGGTGTTGAGCATCACGAGCGGCAGCAGATAGGCGTTCCAGCTGTTGACGAAGGTGATGGTGCCGACCGTCGCCAGGATCGGGCGCGACAATGGCAACGTCACGTAGCGGAAGAATTTTATATAGCTGCAGCCGTCGACCAGCGCGGCCTCGAGCAGCTCGTAGGGGATGTCCTTGAAGAAGCGGCGCAGCAGCAGCACGCTCATGGCGAGGCTGAAGGCGACCTGCGGCAGTGCGACGCCGAAATAGGTGTCGAGCAGCCCGAGATCGCGCACCTTGATGAACAGCGGCAACACCGCGGTCGCCGCCGGAAACAGCAGACCGAGCGTCAAATAGCTCAAGAGCATCGAGCTGCCGTAGAATCGGACATGGGCAAAGGTGAAGGCCGCCATCGAGGCGACGATAAGAGTCAGGACGACCGTCAGCGTCGAGATGATCAGCGAATTGCGCAGCAGCTGCCAGTAGCGCCCGGAGAACAGGATGTCGGCATAGTTCTGCCACTCCCAATGCTGTGGCAGGCCGAACGGGTTGACGCGCAGCTCCCCGAGCGACTTGAAGCCACCGAGCAGCGTCGCAAGCAGCGGCACCAGCACGAAGATGGCGACGATGGCGAGGAACGCTGCCTTGAACAGCACGGCAGGATCGAACGGCGCCCTGGTGGCCTCGGCACTATTCATCGCGCATGAACCATCGTTTGTAGGTGAAGGCAAAGGTCACGCAGATCACGAACAGGATGACGCCGATGGCGCTGCCGTAGCCGACCCGCATGCGGGAGATGCCGTTGTTGTAGAGAAAGCTCACCATCGTATTCGAGGAGTCGGCGGGCCCTCCGCGCGTCAGCGGCATGACCAGGTCGAACAGCTGCAGCGAGCCGACAATGGCGAAGAACACCGAGAGCCGGATCGTCGGATGGAGCAAGGGAATGACGACGTGGCGCAGGCTCTGCGACCGCGTCGCACCGTCGATCCGGGCGGCCTCGATCAGGCTCTTGTCGATGCTCTGGAGCGCGGCGATGAACAGCATCATGTGGAAGCCGAAATACTTCCAGACGATCACGATCAGCACTGCCAGCATCGCCGTGTCGGTCGAGGCCAGGAGATGCGGCGGGTCGGCGCCAAAGCTGCGCCAGATCGAGGCGACCAGGCCGTAATCGCCGTCATAGACGAAGCTGAAGATCAGCCCGGTCGCGATCTCGGCGAGGATATAGGGCATGAAGAACAGCATCCGCAGCGCCACTGCGCCGCGGAACCGCTCCGCAAGCATCAAGGCCAGCGTCAGCGCAAGCGGTAGCTGGACACAAAGCGAGACCGCGACGATCAGACCATTGTTGCGAAGCGCGAGCCAGAACGCCCGTGTCTCCAGCACGAAGCGATAGTTGTCAAAGCCGATCCAGTTGGTCGGCCTGCCAAACCCATTCCAATTGAAGCCCGAGTACCAGGCGGCCTCGCCGATCGGCAGCACCACGAACAGCGTGAACAGCAGCAGCGCCGGCGGCAGGAACAGGATCAGGACGGTGAAGCGGCCGTCCCAGCTCGGGCCACGCACCGCGCGTGACGAGAGCGATGCCGGCGACACATCCATCGCCGGCGAGCCCGCGAATGGCCTTGCCACGTCAGTTGCCCTGCTTCCGCGCCGCCTCGATCGCCTTGGCGGCGTCCTGCGGGCTCATGCTGCCACCCGCGATCTCCGCGGAGACGTCGTTGACGACGCGACCGACCGAGGGGCCGAGGCTCTGGTCATAAAAGTTCTGGTGATAGTTCGATTTCGCCAGATTGGCGGCGATCAGCTTCATGAAGGAGTTGTTGAGGCCTGCCTCCGCGCCCTGCACCACCGGGATGACGAAATTCCCTGCCGCCAGCCGTGTCTGCACATCTTTCGAGATGAAGTACTTCAGGAAATCGACCGCTTCCTTCGGCGAGCCCTTGGTGACCAGCCAGCCGGTGATGCCGCCGAGCGTATCAGTCGGCGCGCCCTTGCCGCCGGCCACGGTGGGAAAATCGAACCAGCAGATCTTGTCCTCGCTCAACCCGACCTTATCGGCAGCGAGCGCGCGCTGGAGATTGTAGACCGAGCTGATCGCCAGCGTCATCGCCGCCTTGCCATCGCCGAAATAACCGACCGCCTGCGGATTCTTGAAGCCAAGAAAGCCGTTCTGGAACGGCTGCAAATCGACGAGCTGCTTGAACAGCTCGCCTGATTTGACGAAGGTGTCGCCGGCAAAGCCGCCATTCTCGCCACGCAGCGCCGCGTCGAATGCCGGCTTACCGCCGATCCGCACCGCAAGATGCGTCCAGTAGAAATGCAGCGGCCATTTGTCGGCGCCGCCGACCACGATCGGGGTCACGCCGGCCGCCTTCAACGTCTTCACGGCGCTCAGCAGATCGTTCCAGCTCTTGATCGCCGTGGGATCGACCTTCGCCTTGGCCATCAGCTCCTTGTTGCAGACGAAGCCGACCTGCGACAGCGAGATCGGCAAGCCGTAGACGTGGCCGCTGTCGGTGAATGCCGCGAGCGCCGCCGGAGTCACGCTGTCGCTGTAGCCTTTCACCTGCTCAGTGATGTCCTCGAGCACGCCAGCCTCGATCTGCGCCTTCAGGACACCGCCAGCCCAGCTGTAGATGATGTTCGGCCGGTCCTTGGATTGCAGGATAGTCGGCAGCTTGGCCTTGTAGGCCTCGTTCTCGAGGAACTGCATCTCGATCTTGACGCCCGGATGCGACGCCTCATAGGCGCGGACCACCTCCTCCCAGATCTTCACCTGGGCCGGATTGACCTCGATATGCAGCCATTTCACGGTCGTATCGGCGCTCGCGGCGTTGGCCCAGAGCAGGCATGCGGCAGCGGCGAGTCCCAGCTTCGCGAGCAGTCTCATCAGAAATCCTCCCAACCGTCTTTTTTGTTGCGGTAATCCTGTCCTCATTTTTTGAGGTACGCAACTGAAATTCTGACCGAGCAAACCTCAAACGTGTTCGCATTTGCGAACAGCTTCACGAGCAGACAGAGAGATTGCTAATTGGGCTGAGCAAGAATCGGCGGGCAGCCGCACGCGCCTTTCGCCTGGAAAATGCGGAGCGGACGTCTGCCGCACCGCGAAGGATCTGCTGGAGATCGCCTGACGCTCAGGTGCAGCGCGCCTTGAAATCGGCGGCCACCAGTTTTGCCATCACGTCGTTGAGATGCCCCTGGTCGCGCGTCTCGATCACCAGCTCCAGCAAGGTCGCCTTCGCCGGCAGGTCGGAGAACGTGCGCTGGTGCGACACCTCGATGATGTTGGCGCCTGCGTCCGCCAGCAATGTGGAGACGGCAGCAAGCTGTCCGGGACGATCGACGATGTCGATCGACAGCTGCGTCAGCCGCCCCTCGCGCGCCAGTTCGCGGGTGAGGACCGAGGCGATCAGCCGGGTGTCGATGTTGCCGCCGCTCAGCACAAGCCCGACATTGCATCCGGCAAACTGCGCGGGGTGCGCAAGCACGGCAGCGAGACCGGCCGCGCCGGCGCCTTCGACGACCGTCTTCTCGATCGAGATCAGGGTGGCGAGCGCCCGCTCGATCTGCGGTTCGGTGACGAGCAGGATGTCGTCGACGAGATGGCGGATGATCTCGGTCGTGATCCGGCCCGGCGATTTCACCGCGATGCCCTCGGCGAGCGTGTCGCCGCGCATCGGCAGCTGACTGCCGCGGATGGCGTTGTACATCGACGGATAGAGCTCGGCCTGAACGCCGACGATGCGCAAGCCCGGCTTGATCGCGCGCGCCGCGACTGCCATGCCGGAGATCAGCCCGCCGCCGCCGATCGGCACCACGAGCGTATCGAGCTCGGGGACCACCGCGAGCATCTCCAGCGCCACCGTGCCCTGCCCCGCGATGATCAGCGGATCGTCGTAAGGATGGATCATGGTCATGCCGAGAGCCGCGCCATGCTCCCTGGCGAACGCGCCCGCCTCCTCCAAGGTGGCGCCGGAAATCACGACCTCGGCGCCGTGCCGCCTGGTGTTCTCCACCTTCACCATCGGCGTGCCCACCGGCATCACGATGGTCGCGGGAATGCCGAGACGCCGCGCGTTGTAAGCGACGCCCTGCGCGTGGTTGCCGGCCGACATCGCGATCACGCCGCGTTCGCGCTGCTCGGCGGACAGCGCATTCAGCCGGTTCAGCGCGCCGCGCTCCTTGAACGAGGACGTGAACTGCAGGTTCTCGAATTTCAGCCAGATGTTGCATCCGCAGATCTCGCCGAGCGTCCGGCTCTGGTTGCAGGCGGTCGCGAGTACGGCGCCGTGGATGGTCGCCGCGGCGGCTCGCACATCGCTCACGGTGACGGCCAGCGCATTCAGATCGGTGGGGGTCATGGGTCTGCCCATTCCTCAGCGTGCGTCGTTGCACAGCGCGGCCGGCGGAACGCCGGCCGTCGCATGATGTTGCCGATCGTGCCGGGCGCTTCCGCGACCGGATGATCCAGATCGATCTCAGCTGCCGAGATCGGGCAGCCCGAGCATCAGCCGCATGTTCTGCACGGCCGCGCCCGACGCGCCCTTGCCGAGATTGTCGAGCCGCGCCACCAGCACCGCCTGGTGATGCTTGTCGCTGGCGAAGACGTAGAGCTCGAGCTTGTTGGTCTCGTTGAGCGCCTCCGGCTCCAGCCGGCCGCTCTTGGCCGCCGCACCATCGAGCGGCATCACCGAGACGTATTGGCTGCCGGCATAGTGCTTCGCCAGGGCGGTCTGCAGGTCTGAGCCAGACGGCTTGCCCGGCAGCGTGTCGAGCTGCAGCGGCACCGAGACCAGCATGCCCTGCCGGTAGTTGCCGACCGAGGGAATGAAGATCGGCCGCCGGGTCAGCCGCGAATAGAGCTGCAATTCGGGTAGATGCTTGTGCTCGAGGCTGAGGCCGTACAGCTCGAAGTTCGGCGCGGTGCCATTCTCAAAGGCCGCGATCATCGTCTTGCCGCCGCCGGAATAGCCGCTCACCGCGTTCACCGTGACCGGATAGTCCTGCGGCATCAGTCCGGCATCGACCAGCGGCCGCAGCAGCGCGATGCCGCCGGTGGGATAGCAGCCGGGATTGGAGACCTTCCGCGCATTCCGGATCTTGTCGGCCTGGTCGGCGGCGAGCTCGGGAAAGCCATAGGCCCAGTCCGGCGCGACCCGGTATGCGGTCGACGCGTCCAGCACCTTCGGCGCGGCATGTCCCATGCCGTCGATCAGCGCCACCGTCTCCTTGGCCGCATCATCCGGCAGGCAGAGGATGACGAGATCGACCTCCGCCATCAGCGCCCGCTTGGCCGCTGGATCCTTGCGCTTGTCCTCGGCGATCGTCTTCACGACGATGTCCGGCTGGTGCCGGAGCCGCTCGGCGATTCCCAAGCCAGTCGTGCCCGAGCCGCCGTCGACGAACACGGCGCGCGCCGCAACCCCGGAGGCGGTGTGAGCTTTCGGCAAGTTGCTATCGATCACGGTCATGACACGCTCCTTGAGGGGTGGGTTTCGCCGGCAAAGGCCTGGGGCCGCGCCTGCCGCATGAGAGACGATATCTGTTGCGAGCCGATGTCGGGCCGCTCGCCGAGCCGGGTTGCGACCGCCGCATAGTCGGCTTCGGACTTGTGCTGGTTGAGCTTGAAACTGCCTTCGACCTGGTCGATCGTCATCACGATGCCGATGATCGCCTTGCGCATCGCCTCCAGCCGGCCAGCGCTCATCTTGTCCGAGGTCCACGGCGTTTTCGGCAACAGCCTTTGCTCGAACTCGGCACTGACCGCATCCACCTGCTCTGCGAGCTCCGCCTCCGACAGGATGCGCGCCGGGCCGGTCAGATGCACTGCCTGATAAAGCCAGGTCGGCACCTGATCGGGCGAGACGTACCAGTCGGCCGACACATAGGCATCGGCGCCGTTGACGGCGAGCAGCCACGGCGTCGCGCCGTCGGCGAGCTTCGCCAGCGGATTGCCGCGTGCGACGTGGAAGAACGCCTGCGGCGTGCCGTCGTTGAGCGCCCCGAGATGAAACGGCACGGAGGACGCGATCGGCTTGGTGCCGTCCGACGCGCACACCGTGCCGAAGCCGCGCGCGTCTGCAAAGCCGAGGCTCGCGGCGCGATCGGGCTTGAAGGGTGGTGGCGTGTACATCGGAAACTCCTGCTGGACGAAGGAGCCGCCTGATCAATCGCGCTGCAAGGAGAAAGTCTGCCGCGGGATTCGGATCCGGCGGCAGGGGCTGTGATCTAGACGCAGATCATCGCCCGTACCGCGGGGGTACGACGGCGCATTTCGGCGATCATGTTGGTCGCTGCGTTGATCATGGGGGCAGGCCTATAAGGCCGCCGGGTTCCTGCGTCAAGCTCGCAAGTCGGCCCGGCCCCCGTTTTTGGGGCTGGCATCAGACCGCATGCCACAGCCATTCCATGATGCGCCCGATGATGTCGCCGAACAGCAGCAGCACCGCCGACCACACCAGCGCCGACACGAAGTTGGCGATCTGGAACACCATGTAGGGCATCTCGAAAATGCCCGCCGCCAGCGGCACCGATGCACGCAACGGGCCGAAGAACCGGCCGATGAAGATGCTCGGCACGCCCCAATCGCGCACGAAGGCCTCGCCGCGCGGAAGCATCTCCGGGTAGCGCGACAGTGGCCACATCTGGGCGACACGATCCTTGTAGCGGTAGCCGAACCAATAGGAGAGCCAGTCGCCGAGCGCGGCGCCGATGCCCCCGGCCAGCCAAATCGGCCAGAAGCTGATCCCGGTGGCGCCGATCAGGGCTCCAATCGCGACCAGGGCGCCCCAGGCAGGAATCAGGAGTGAGACAAAGGCCAGGGACTCGCCAAAGGCAAGCAACAGAACGATCGGAGCAGCCCAGGCCTGATGGTCGCGCACGAAGTCGGCAACCGCGCGGCCAAAATCTTCCATCTGCTCGACGCCTTTCTGCTCCGGGGCGCTTAAGTGCTTGAAGGCCTTCGCGGTTCCCTGGCGCAGACTGGTACGCCACCGAACCCGCCCACTTCAAGTCACAACAACCGGCTGAACCGCGTGAACAGCGTCGATCCGGCGATCGGAACCGGCCAAGACGTGGCGGGCCGGTGAACGTCGTTGTTTCCCGGGTCATTGTTTTATGCCGGTCCATGGCATAGTCAGGCCCAACGATTCGTTCCATCTTGCGCACACGCAACATCAGATTCCATGGGTAAGCCGTTGAAATCAGCTGCAAAAGCCAAGGCCAAGGGCGTCACGGACCCGTTGGCGGCGTTCGCCGCAAAGGGCAAGGCTCCGGCCAAGCCAGCCGCCCGCTCTGCGGGTGCCGAGGGCGATTACACTGCCCGTGACATCGAGGTCCTCGAGGGCCTGGAGCCGGTGCGGCGCCGCCCCGGCATGTATATCGGCGGCACCGACGAGAAGGCGCTGCACCACCTGTTCGCCGAGGTCATCGACAACTCGATGGACGAGGCGCTGGCCGGCCACGCCACCTTCATCGAGGTCGAGCTCGATGCCGAAGGCTTCCTCACCGTGACCGACAACGGCCGCGGCATTCCGATTGATCCCCATCCCAAATTTCCGAAGAAGTCGGCGCTCGAGATCATCATGTGCACCCTGCACGCGGGCGGCAAGTTCGACTCCAAGGTCTACGAGACCTCGGGCGGCCTGCACGGCGTCGGCATCTCCGTGGTGAACGCGCTGTCGACCCGGCTCGAGGTTGAGGTTGCCCGCAACCAGAAGCTCTACCGCATGGTGTTCGAGCGCGGCCACCCGAAGGGCAAGCTCGAGGAGGTCGGCAAGGTCGCCAACCGCCGCGGCACACGGGTGCGTTTCCAACCCGACCCAACCATCTTCGGCGCCAAGGCGACGTTCAAGCCACAGCGCCTGTTCAAGATGGCGCGCTCGAAGGCCTATCTGTTCGGCGGCGTCGAGATCCGCTGGAAATGCGATCCGTCGCTGCTGAAAGGCATCGAGGACGTTCAGCCCGAGGCGACCTTCCACTTCCCCGGCGGCCTGAAGGACTATCTGGCCGCCGCGATCCATGCCGACACGCTGGTCCATCCGGATATCTTCGCCGGCAAGTCGGGCCGCACCGGTGGCCATGGCGGCTGCGAATGGGCGGTCGCCTGGACCGCGGACGCCGACGGATTCCTGTCCTCCTATTGCAACACGATTCCGACACCCGACGGCGGCACGCACGAATCCGGCATCCGCAGCGCGCTGCTGCGTGGCCTGAAGGACCACGCCGAGCGCGTCGGCCAGGGCAAGCGCTCGGCCAACATCACCTCCGAGGACATCATGGCGGGCGCCGCCATCATGCTCTCGGTGTTCGTGCGCGAGCCGGAATTCCAGGGCCAGACCAAGGACCGCCTCGCCACCGCAGAGGCTCAGCGCATCGTCGAGCAGGCCGTCAAGGACCCGTTCGATCACTGGCTGTCCGGCAACCCGGTGCAGGCGAATCGCCTGCTCGACTTCGTCATCGAGCGCGCCGAGGAGCGTATCCGCCGCCGTCAGGAAAAGGAGACGGCGCGCAAGACCGCGACCAAGAAGCTGCGCCTGCCCGGCAAGCTCGCCGACTGCACCGACGCGGGCACCGAGGGCTCCGAGCTGTTCATTGTCGAGGGCGATTCGGCCGGCGGCAGCGCCAAGCAGGCGCGCGACCGCAAGAAGCAGGCGGTGCTGCCGCTGCGCGGCAAGATCCTCAACGTGGCCTCGGCCGGCAAGGACAAGCTGACCGCCAACGCCCAGCTCGCCGATCTCGTGATGGCGATCGGCGCCGGCACCGGCACGTCGTATCGCGAAGAGGATCTGCGCTACCAGCGCATCATCATCATGACCGACGCCGACGTCGACGGCGCCCACATCGCCTCGCTGCTGATCACCTTCTTCTACCGGCAGATGCGGCCGCTGATCGACGAAGGGCATCTCTACCTCGCCGTGCCGCCGCTCTACCGGCTCACCCATGGCAGCAAGACGTTCTACGCGCGCGACGATGCCCATCGGGACGAGCTCCTGAAGCGCGAGTTCAATGCCAACGCCAAGGTCGAGATCGGCCGCTTCAAAGGTCTCGGCGAGATGATGCCGGCCCAGCTCAAGGAAACCACCATGGATCCGGCCAAGCGCACCCTGCTGCGCGTGGTTCTGCTGGCCGAGGATCGCGACGGCACCGCCGACTCGGTCGAGCGGCTGATGGGGACCAAGGCAGAGGCCCGCTTCGCCTTCATTTCGGAAAAGGCCGAATTCGCCAGCGACGAGCTGCTCGACGTCTAGCTTTTGACCCGATTTCACGCCTCGATTGCAGGTTCCATTCGCTCGCCTGGGCCTGCTTTTCTCTTTCTGTTTCAGTTGTTTACAGAAAGCTAAGGCGTCCCGCACCGCACTTTCCCCTCCGGTGTGGTCAACCGGCAACAGCTTTTGGGCACCAATCGGCTATAGTTCGGGCACATCTGGCGAGGGAATCGCCGCCGCAACCCGGCACCTGCGACATGACGATCTTGGGGAATTGAATATGAAAAAGCTTTTGCTTGCTGCCACTGCGCTGGTTGCGATCACGGGTGCCGCTTCGGCTGCTGATCTGGCGGCTCGCCCCTATGTGAAGGCTCCGATGATGCCGGTGGCGCCGAGCTGGACCGGCTTCTACATCTTCGGTGGTGCCGGCGGCGGCATCTGGGATGCAGACTCGCACACCAACTTCAACGGCGTGCCGGTGACGATCGATCAGCGCGTCGGCGGCGACGGCTGGTTCGGCACCGTCGGCGCCGGCTACGACTGGCAGGTCAACCCGACCTGGGTCTTCGGTGTGTTCGCTGACGGCCAGTTCGGCAGCCTGCGTGGCACCGTGCAGGATCAGTTCGCTGCCCTGACCGGCCGGATCAAGATGGAAACCGCCTGGGCCGCTGGCGCTCGCGTCGGCTACCTGGTTGCGCCGAACGTGCTGTCCTACGTCAACGCCGGCTACTCCGGCTCGCACTGGTCGGGCACCGGCCTGACCACCCTCACCGGCGCGGCGTCCGGCTTCCACACCGACTCGTTCAACCGCAATGGCTGGTTCGTCGGCGGCGGCGTCGAGAACAACCTGAACATCTTCGGCATCTCGGCGCCGGGCTGGTTCATGAAGACCGAATATCGCGCTGCCTATTACGACCGGAAGGACATCGCGGTCCGTACCGACGTCGGCAACCTCGTGACGACCGACTCCGTCAGCTTCAAGCCGTGGGTGCAGACCATCAGCACTTCGCTGGTCTACCGCTTCAACTGGACCGGCCCGGTCGTCAAGTACTGAGCCGAACGCACTCGGTCTTTCAATAATTCTGCGAAAAGCCCCGGTTGATCCGGGGCTTTTTGTTTTTGGCTCGGATATTGGCGGCTGGAGCCGCTGGTCATCTGCCGCGCCGGCCGCTAGCCTCCTCGTCACAAAATTTCACAAAAAAGACGGCAGCAGCGTTTCCGATGCTGTGACGCGGTCGATGAGGGAGGAAGTGGCCATGCGGAAATTCCTGATGATCGGCGGCCTGCTTCTGCTCGCCATCGGCCTGCTCTGGGTCGGTCAGGGCACCGGGGTGGTGGCATGGCCGCGGACGAGCTTCATGATCAACCAGCTGCAGTGGGCAGGCTACGGCGTCGGCATGGGTGCGCTCGGCCTGGTGATGATCTGGCAGGGCACCTGCTGATCTCCGACAACAACAATGGAGACACGGCATGGCGGGCCGTTTCGACCTGAGGGGCAAGGTTGCGATCGTGACGGGCGGCAACGGCGGAATTGGCCTGGGAATGGCGCGCGGGCTTGCCGATGCCGGCGCTGACATCGCCGTGGTCGGCCGCAACGAAGCCAAGTCGCAGGCGGCAGTTGCCGATCTGGCGGCGCGCGGCGTCAACGCCATCGCCGTCACGGCCGACGTCAGCAACAAGGACGACGTCACCGCCATGGTCGCGCGCGTGACCGGCGAGCTCGGTCGCATCGACATCCTCATCAACAATGCCGGCATGAGCATCCGCAAGCCGCCGCACGTGCTCGAGCTGGAGGAGTGGCGGGAGGTGATCGACACCAATCTCACCAGCGCCTTCCTGTGCTCGAAGGCCGCCTACCCGGCCCTCAAGGCGAACGGCGGCGGCAAGATCATCAACATCGGCTCGATGCTGTCGATCTTCGGCGCCAGCTTCGCGCCGGCCTATGCAGCCAGCAAAGGCGGAATCGTGCAGTACACGCGCGCCTGTGCCTGCGCCTGGGCGCCCGACAACATCCAGGTGAACGCGATATTGCCGGGCTGGATCGACACCGACCTGACGCGCGCGGCGCGCAGCCAGATCGACGGCCTGCACGACCGCGTGCTGGCGCGCACGCCCGCGGCACGGTGGGGTGACATCGACGATTTCGCCGGCATCGCCACGTTTCTGAGCTCATCGGCCTCGGACTTCGTCACCGGCACAGCCATTCCCGTCGACGGCGGCTATTCGATCATGGCGTAGCCAAGGCCTCAGCGACGAAAGCTCTTGATCTCGGAAACGCTGCCGTCACGATAGGTCAACTCCACCGAGACGAACTTCGTCGCCGGCGGCAATTTCAAATAGGGCGTGGCGTTGGATGGAATCGCGATGGGATCGCGCATGTCACAGCCGGGCATGTTCAGGACCTTGTCCGGCACGGCCGTGTCGACGCCGATGCGGACCTCGCGGATCGCGCAGCGATACGACATCAGGTGCGTGTAGTAGACCAGGAGACCGTTGAACTCGCGGAACGACAGCCAGCTGGTCGCCGTCATGTCGAGGATCTTGCGCTGGTCACGCACCAGCGCGGCCTCCGGCTCGAACCGGATCGGGAACGGCCCCTGCATCTCGCCCGTCGCATCGACATAGCGGACCTGGATGGTGCCCGCGGGCGCATCCGCCGACAGCTGGATCGAGGGATTGGGCATGCGCTTGCGCGTGCGCGGATCGAGCACGTCCATGAAGCCGGTCTCGCGAAACTCCCCTGCCTCACCCATGCGCCAGGAAATACCGAGCGTCGGATCGGCGATCGAGAACGTGACGGTCCAGCCGCCATTGTGGCGCGAGAACATCGCAATCGGTGCGTTCAGGCTCTCGTTCGCCGGCGGAATGCGTGGCGCCGAGACGGGAGGCAGCGCCGCGAGCTTCGGCTGCGGCTCGGCCGGCTTGTCGGCCGCGGCCGGGCCCTTCGCCATGCCGTTGAGAAACACATCGTCGACCATCTGGTCGAAATAGACCGGAATCTGCTTGTGCCGCACGGTCTCGGCGAGTTCGCTGACCAGACGGCGGGTGCGCTGTGCGACCTGCACCAGATTGACGCCGGGCTGCGTCAGCTCCTTGGCGAAGGTGCGCGTGAACACCGAGTTCGGATTGGCGTCATCGTTGGAGAGCCGATCGAGCGCGGTCTGGCGCGGACCGGCCGAGAACACCGAGAATACGCCTTCGGGCAACTGCGTCATCGGGGCCAGGCCACCCCCGCCCGCCACCGCGCGGGTGCCCGAGCGCTCGAACGGATTGTTGCGGCAGGCGTCGAACACCAGGATCGAGGTGCGCGCCTTCTTGTTCTGCAGCCGCTCGATGACGCGGTCCGCGAGGATCGAGGCGTCGCGCACCAGCTCCTCCTGCCCTTCGGTCGCCGCCGGCACGTCGGTCGGCAACAGGAAGTTCTGGCCCGCGATCTCGAAGCCGTGGCCGGCATAGAAGAAGAACGCGGTGTCGCCCGGCTCGACGGCATTGTCGAACGCCAGCAGTGTCTGGCTGAACTGCTGGCGACTGAGATTCTCCGCGACCATGACATTGAAGCCGAGCTGTTTCAGCGTGTCGCCCATCGTGCGCGCGTCGTTGACGGCCTTCTGCAGCTTCGGAACGTACCGGTAGTCGTTGTTGCCGATCACGAGCGCAACGCGCTTCTCGGCATGCGCGGCGGCCGGCGCCAGAACCACCGCCAGCATCGCCAGCCCGCACGCCAGCCACGTCCGCATCGATCTCATCGTCCGTCCCTGCCTTCATTGCGTGGGCTGCCGCCATCGATAGTCGGCGGCACGCCGCCACCGGTTCATCTCCGAGGCGCCCGCGGGCCGCTCCAACTCCCTGCCGAACACACGCCGCAATTCCGTCGACAATTCGACCAGAGCGCTTTCCGCCAGCGGCCGGCCAGAGCTTCGGAGCAGCCGAATACGACAGCTCGACGACAGGTTGCCCGCAAATAATGCAAAAACATTAAGCTTTTTCGGTACTTCGTTCCCCTCTTCCATTGACTTTGCAGGATTCGCCCCTATCTTCCGCAGCAGCGCGGCCGGATCGCATCCGATTCCTGAGAGATTGACCGCGGGTCGGCGTTAGTCAGAAAACCCCCAGCTTCCTTAGAGCATGCCGTTTCGGGGTTGAGCGCGACCACAGCCTTTTACCCCTCGATTCCTAACGGCGGCGTCGAACAGAGGCCCCGTGCCTATCGGCGCGTGACATAGAGGCTCGATGTCTTTTTCCAATCTCGGCTTGTCCGACAAGGTGTTGGCTGCAGTTGCGGCCACCGGTTACACCACCCCCACGCCCATTCAGGAACAAGCGATTCCTCACGTCCTGGCGCGCCGCGATGTGCTCGGCATCGCCCAGACCGGCACCGGCAAGACCGCCGCGTTCGTCCTGCCGATGCTCACGATCCTCGAGAAGGGCCGCGCCCGCGCACGAATGCCGCGCACTCTGATCCTGGAGCCGACCCGCGAGCTGGCCGCCCAGGTCAAGGAGAATTTCGATCGCTATGGCGCCGGGCAGAAGCTCAATGTCGCGCTCCTCATCGGTGGCGTCTCCTTCGGCGACCAGGACACCAAGCTGACCCGCGGGGTCGACGTCCTCATCGCCACGCCGGGCCGCCTCCTCGACCATACCGAGCGCGGCGGATTGCTGCTCACCGGGGTCGAACTCCTGGTCATCGACGAAGCCGATCGCATGCTCGACATGGGCTTCATCCCGGACATCGAGCGCATCTGCAAGCTCGTCCCCTTCACCCGCCAGACGCTGTTCTTCACAGCAACCATGCCGCCGGAGATCCGGCGCATCACCGAAGCCTTCCTGCACAACCCGCAGAAGGTCGAGGTTTCCAAGCCCGCCACCACCGCCGTCACCGTGACGCAGTTGCAGGTCCCATCCGGACGCGAGGCGCATCAGAAGCGCGAGGTGCTGCGCAGGCTGTTGCGGGACGCCAAGGATCTGAAGAACGCAATCATCTTCTGCAACCGCAAGCGCGACGTCGCCATCGTTCACAAGTCGCTGCAGAAGCATGGCTTCAGCGTCGGCGCCCTGCACGGCGACATGGACCAGTCGGCCCGCACGGCCGCGCTCGATCAATTCCGCAAGGGCGAACTGCCCTTGCTCGTCGCCTCCGACGTCGCCGCACGCGGCCTCGACATTCCGGAAGTCAGCCACGTCTTCAATTTCGACGTGCCGCATCATTCCGACGACTACGTTCACCGCATCGGCCGCACCGGCCGTGCCGGACGGACCGGCACCGCAATCTCGATCGTGGCCCCGGCCGACCAGAAGTCGATGGTCGCCATCGAGAAGCTGATCGGACAGGGCATTCCGACGATCGAGGGCGACTACGAGGTGCAGGAATCCTCGGGCGACGAGGACACGCGTGAGCGCCGTCCGCGTGACGCCGCGCGTCGCGGCAGCCGCGGCAAGGCGCGGGAGCGCGATGCGGCCCCTCGCGAGCGTGATGCAGCCCCGCGCGAGCGTGAGCCGCGGGCGGCAGCGCCGCGCGCCGCACAGGCAAATTCTCCTCGGCCTGCCGCGCCGAGCGCTCGCAAGGAACAGCCTCGTAACGAACAGCCTCGCAATGAAGCGCGGCGGCCGCGGCGCGACCTCGACAACGAGCCCGCTGATCACTCACATCTGCCGGCGTTCCTGCTTCGCCCGGTGAGGGCACCGCTTCCCTGAGCAAGCAAGATTCCGGGCTGTTCCAAATGCGGTCGCCCGGAACGTCGCGTCCGCAAAAAGATCAGCTGCCGCTTCCGTCAGACATGAGACTTAAGTCGACGACAGCGCTGGAGCTATCAGCGAGGCGCACACCCGAGCGAACAGCTCCAGCCCGCTTCAGCAAGTTCCCAGAAGCATCCTATGTAGCTCATTGAACATATGAGGTGCCTTTCCCGTATGCGTGGCTTGGGTGTATCCGGGATACTACGGCCGTATTTACCCCTGGTTCACAAACGTCCTTTAGCTTGGCCGGCATTGTTTATTTCATTGCTGTGACGACGGCGACGCGGGCGATTGGGGAGAACCTGTGGTGGTCAATGCGCTTGACGAACACGAACGCACGATAGGCTTCGCCGAAGTCGCGCTCAGCCAGATCAGAATGCTTCGCCATTCGGCCAATCCGCGCAATTACGAGGTCTGGTACGTCTACGCGACGGGCTACAACGCACCGCTGAACGAGATCATCAACGAGACGCTGTCGCGCAACGGCAAGCTGTCGCAGTCCGATCTCGATCAACTGTACGACTCCTACCTCGCGCAGCTCAAGACGTCGGATCGCATCGACAAGGTCGGCGCGCGCGTCGTCGGCGAGATCGACGACCTGGTGAACATGCTCACCGATGCTCTCGGCAGAACGGCGAGCTACGATGCGAGCCTCGCGGGCGCCGATCAGCGGCTCGCGTCGGCAACCAGCCGCGAGCAATTGGTGGACATCATCGAGGCGCTCACCGATTCGACCAGGCAGATGCGCGAGACCAACCGGATCCTCGAAGAGCGGCTGACGCTGTCGAAGGACGAGATCAGCGGGCTGCAGCATAGCCTGGAGGTGATCCGGGCCGAGAGCCTGACCGATCCGCTCACCGGCCTCGGCAATCGCAAATATTTCGACCGGATGATCGAAACGACCGTGCAATCGGGGCTAGCGACCCAACAGCCGCTGTCGCTGCTGATGTTCGACATCGACCATTTCAAGTCCTTCAACGATTCCTACGGACATCTCACCGGAGACCAGGTGCTGCGCCTGGTCGGAATGACCCTGAAGCACGCCATCAAGGGGCAGGACATCGCGGCGCGCTACGGCGGCGAGGAATTCGCCGTCGTGCTGCCGAACACCTCGCTGCAGCACGCGCTGACAGTCGCCGATCACATCCGCCGCGCCGTGACGGCGAAGGAGCTGAAGAAGAAGTCGACCGGGGAGATCCTGGGACGTGTGACGATCTCGGTCGGCGTGTCGCTGCTGCGGGCCGGCGACGATACCGATACGCTGATCGAACGCGCCGACGCCTGCCTCTATGCCGCCAAACGCAACGGGCGCAACAAGGTGGTGTGCGAGAACGATCCCGAATACGCGACGACGACGCGAGGTCGGGTGGCCTGACTGCGACGGTGCCGGCGTTGCCCCGGCAGCAGCATCAACGCGTCCGCGATGATGGCGTGCGGGATTTCTGTCGGCCCGACGCTGCTGTCGCACTGCGCGTCTTGCGACCTGCCGCGGGCGCTTTGCGGATCGTCTTGGCGACCTTCCGCGTCTTGGCCGGCTTGGCCGTTTTCGCCGCTGGCTTGGTCGCACCGGGCTGCCCCCCGCCACGTGCCGGACCCTGCTCGCGCCCGCGGCGAGATGCCGCCCGCTTCCTGGTCTGCTTGCTCAGGGCCGCTCTTTGCGCCGCTGCAAACGCATCTCTGGCCCATATCGCGAACTCGTCGGAGTCGTCGAACAGATGCGCCGGCACTTGCCAATACGAGCGCACCGTCATGGTCCGCGCGCGGGTCTCGTAGGAGAACGGCTTGGATCCGGCCTCCTCGAACCTGGCAAAGCTGGTTTCATCAGCACGGAGATAAAGGCCGCTGCGCAGCGCAAGCGCGAAGTTGATGCCGTCGGCGGAGATGCCGAAGCCGGAGAACATCCGCCGGATTGTGACCGGACCGAAACCGGCGAACAGATCGATCAGGAATTCGCGGTCCATCGCACCAGCTCTCGCCAACGCCCCAGTTGCTCGCCTGGAGTTTTCGGTCGAGAGGGTGGCGCATGTCAATGTCCGGAACGCGACAGCTCCGGTGCCGCCCTGGCTGAAAGCGGACGATCAGACCTCGGCCGGCTTGAGCTGAACCGACTCGCCGCAGCCGCAGGCGCTGATCTGGTTCGGATTGTTGAACACGAACTGCGCCTGCATCTTGTCGGCCTGATAGTCCATCTCGGTGCCGAGCAGGAACAGCACGGCCTTGGGATCGACCAGGATCTTGACGCCCTTGTCCTCGACGACCTCGTCGGTCGGCCGGATATCATGGGCATATTCGACCGTGTAGGACTGACCGGCGCAGCCGCCATTCTTGACACCGACACGCAATCCGATGATCTCGGACTCGGCGCGATCAGTGAGCTCACGGATGCGCCTGGCCGCCGCATCGGTGAGCCGCATCACCTGCGGACGGGGCCGCGGCTTGGGCTTGGCAACAGGCGCTGTCGAATTCGTCGTGCTGGTCATGGCGTCATCCCGGCGGGGTATGTGATCCGCCCTTACTATTCAAACTTCGTGCCCGCTCGTCTCACCACATGTTCAGGACGAGCCGGGCCTCGTCGCTCATCCGGTCCGGCGTCCATTGCGGCTCCCAGACGATGCTCACATTGACCACGCCGACCCCCGGAACGCTGGCGATCGCGTTTTCCACCATGGTCGGCAACTCGCCGGCCGCCGGGCAGTTCGGCGTCGTCAGCGTCATCAGGACGTCGACGCTGCGGTCATCCTTGATGTCGACCTTGTAGATCAGGCCGAGCTCGTAGATGTCGGCCGGGATCTCCGGATCGAACACCGTCTTCAGCGCCGCGATGATCTCGGTGGAGAGCCGCTCGGTCTCCTCCGGCGGCAGCGCCGAATGGGTTTCGACAGTCTGAGTTTTGACGTCGGCCGTGTCGGTCATGCAAACAATTCCCGCGCCTTGATCAATGCCTGTGCAAGCTGATCGACCTCTTCCCTCGTATTGTACATGCCAAACGAGGCCCTGCAGGTCGCCGTGACGTTGAATCTCTCCAAAAGCGGCATCACGCAGTGCGTGCCCGCGCGCACCGCGACACCCTGGCGATCGATCACGGTCGCGATGTCGTGCGCGTGCGCGCCCTTCATCTCGAACGAGATGACCGGGCCCTTGCCCTTGGCGGTGCCGATCAGCCGCAGCGAATTGATCTCGCGCAGCCGATCCTGGGCATAGGTGAGCAGGTCGTGCTCGTGCGCGGCGATGCGCTCCTTGCCGACCGAATTGACGTAATCGATCGCCGCGCCCAGCCCGACCGCCTCGACGATCATCGGGGTGCCGGCCTCGAATTTGTGCGGCGGATCGCCATAAGTGACCCAGTCGCGCGCGACCTCGCGGATCATCTCACCGCCGCCATTGTAGGGGCGCATGGCAACAAGGTGGTCGTACTTGGCGTAGAGCACGCCGATGCCGGTCGGCCCGTACAGCTTGTGGCCGGTGAAGACATAGAAGTCGCAATCGATGTCCTGGACATCGATTGCGAGGTGCACGGCGGCCTGGCTGCCGTCGACCAGCACAGGGATGCCGCGCGCATGCGCTGATCGCACGACCTCCTTCACCGGAACCAACGTGCCCAGCATGTTCGACATCTGCGTGATCGCGACCAGCTTGGTCCTGTCCGTCAGCAGCTTCTCGAACTCGTCGATCAGGAAGTTGCCGTCATCGTCGACCGGAGCCCACTTGATCACGGCGCCCTGGCGCTCGCGCAAGAAGTGCCACGGCACGATGTTGGAATGGTGCTCCATGATCGAGAGCACGATCTCGTCGCCTTCACCGATGTTCGGTCCGCCCCAGGAGGATGCGACGAGGTTGATCGCCTCGGTCGCGTTGCGGGTGAAGATGATCTCTTCACTGCGCCGCGCGTTGAGGAAGCGCGTGACACGCTCGCGGCCGCCCTCATAAGCTTCGGTCGCGGCATTGGCGAGATAATGCAGGCCGCGATGCACGTTGGCGTATTCGCTGGTGTAGGCCTGCGTCATGCGGTCGAGCACGGCGCGCGGCTTCTGCGCCGACGCCGCATTGTCGAGATAGACGAGCGGCTTGCCGTAGACCTGCAGCGCCAGCGCCGGAAAATCTTCGCGGATGCGGGCGACGTCGTAGGAGCCGTTTGAGACAGCGGGATGCGTGCTCATGCGCGCGCCTCCATCCAGTCCTGGGCGGCGGCGATGACGCGCTCGCGCAGGCCATCATCCTCGATCGCCTCGATCGCCTCACCGACGAAGGCCTGGATCAGCAGCGCCTGCGCCTGCTTCTCGGGCAGGCCGCGGGCGCGCAGATAGAACAGCAGGCTTTCGTCGAGCGCGCCGGCAGTGGCGCCGTGGCCGCAGGAGACGTCGTCGGCGAAGATCTCGAGCTCCGGCTTCGAGTCGGCCTCGGCCTCGTCGGAAAGCAGCAGCGCCCGCGTCATCATCTTGCCGTCGGTCTGCTGCGCGTCGGGGCGCACGATGATACGGCCCTGGAATACCGAGTGGGCACGATCGTCGAGCACGGCGCGGAAGTTCTCGCGGCTGGTGCAGCCGGGTACCGCGTGGTCGACAACCAGGGTCATGTCACCATGCTGCTTGTCGCGCAGCAGGTTGACACCGTTGACGATCAGCTCGCTGCCTTCGCCCTTGAGAGTAATGAAGCCCTGCAGACGACTGACGGCGCCGCCTGTTGTCATGTTGAAGATATTGAGTTTCGACCGCGCACCGACCTCGTACTTGGCTGAAGTGATGTTAACGGCGTCCCTGGCATCGCGCATCAGGCGAATGGTGGACAGCGCAGCGTCATCACCGAGGGACACGACCACGGCGTCATTGGCCTGATAGCCTGAGGCACCATCGGCTGCGATCGCGCTTTCGATCAAAGTCGCCTGCGCGCCGTTCCCCACCGAAAGATGCGAGCGGCTGGCACGCGATGCTTGCGATGCTGTCGCGATGTGAATGATCTGCAGCGGGTTCGAGAGCTTTGCACCATCCGCCACGGAGATCAGGACACCATCGGTCGCAAGCGCACCGTTCAAGATGACCATGGCATCGTTGACGGTCGTTTCCAGCAGCCGCTCGCTGCCGGCGCTCTGCAGCGCCTCGCGCAGCGTGTGAACCTTGACACCATCCTCGGAGGCCGAAATATCCGAGAGCTCCGCCACGAACACGCCGTCGACCAGCACCAGCTTCCGAGCACCGTCGACGGCAACAGAAGCCAGCACGGCTTTGGCCCGCGCCAGCGCCGCCGCGTCCGGCGCGCCTGCCAGCGGCAGCACCTCGCGCATCAGCACACGAAGATCGGTGTACTTCCATTCCTCGATGCGCCGGTGCGGCAGGCCCGTGCGCTCGAAAGCCGCGAAGGCCTCGCGCCTGATATCCGCGACCTTGCCGGCGCCGGGCAGCCGGCCCTGGGCGGAAGCAAAGACGCTGCTCGCCACGGTGCCGCTGTCGTTCTTGACCAAAGCTACGTTCATCACAGATCCATTCACGCAGCGATCAGGCCGCGTCTTCGAACTGGGCGTAACCGGACGCCTCGAGCTCCAGCGCGAGCTCCTTGCCGCCGCTCTTCACGACGCGGCCCTTCGACATCACGTGAACGACGTCGGGCACGATGTAGTTCAGCAGCCGCTGATAGTGGGTGATCACGATCATCGAGCGCTCCGGCGAGCGCAGCGCGTTGACGCCGTCGGCGGCGATGCGCAGGGCATCGATGTCGAGACCGGAATCCATCTCGTCGAGGATGCAGAGCGACGGCTGGAACAGCGCCATCTGCAGCACCTCGTTGCGCTTCTTCTCGCCGCCGGAAAAGCCGACATTGACGCCGCGCTTGAGCATGTCCTGCGGAATGCTGAGCGATTTCGAGATCTCGCGCACCTTCCTGAGGAAATCCGGCGTCGAATACTCCTCCTCGCCGCGCGCCTTGCGCTGCGCGTTGAGCGCGGTGCGCAGGAACGTCATGGTCGCGACGCCTGGAATCTCGACCGGATACTGGAACGCCAGGAACACGCCCTTGGCGGCGCGCTCGTCCGGCGCCATCGCCAGGAGATCCTCGCCCTTAAACAGGATCTCGCCGCCGGTGACCTCATAGCCCGGCTTGCCGGCGATGACATGGGACAGCGTCGACTTGCCGGAGCCGTTCGGCCCCATGATGGCGTGCACCTTGCCGGCGTCGATCGAAAGCGTCAGGCCGTGGAGAATCTCGCGCTCCTCGACGCGGACCTGCAGGTTGTTGATTTCGAGTAGTGCCATAATCTGTTTCCGCTCAACGCTTGCCCTGGAGCAACCGATCGATCGGGTCCGAGGGCGGATGATGTTGATGTCAGCAAGAGCGGGCCGCGCAGCGGACCCGCTCCCATGTGGTCTTAGCCGACCGATCCTTCGAGGCTGATCGAGATCAGCTTCTGCGCCTCGACCGCGAACTCCATCGGCAGCTGCTGCAGCACGTCCTTGACGAAGCCGTTGACGACGAGGCCGACCGCCTCCTCCTGCGAAAGGCCGCGCTGGACGCAATAGAACAGCACGTCCTCGGAGATCTTGGACGTCGTCGCCTCGTGCTCGAAAGTGGCCGAGGAATTCTTGGCCTCGATATAGGGCACGGTGTGCGCGCCGCACTTGTCGCCGATCAGCAGCGAATCGCAGGCGGTGAAGTTGCGCGCGTTGGACGCCTTGCGATGCGCCGTCACCAGGCCGCGATAGGTGTTCTGCGAGCGGCCTGCGGCGATGCCCTTGGAGATGATCCGGCTGGTCGTGTTCTTGCCGAGATGGATCATCTTGGTGCCGCTATCGACCTGCTGATAGCCGTTCGAGATCGCGATCGAATAGAATTCACCACGGGAATTGTCGCCGCGCAGGATGCAGCTCGGATATTTCCAGGTGATCGCCGATCCCGTCTCGACCTGGGTCCACGAGATCTTGGAATTGTTTCCACGGCAGTCGCCACGCTTGGTGACGAAATTGTAGATGCCGCCGACACCTTCCGAATTGCCCGGATACCAGTTCTGCACCGTCGAGTACTTGATCTCGGCGTCATCGTGCGCGACCAGCTCGACCACGGCCGCGTGCAGCTGGTTCTCGTCGCGCTGCGGCGCGGTGCAGCCCTCGAGATAGGAAACGTAGGCGCCCTTGTCGGCGATGATCAGCGTTCGCTCGAACTGGCCGGTGTTGCGCTCGTTGATGCGGAAGTAGGTCGACAGCTCCATCGGGCAGCGCACGCCCGGCGGCACGTAGACGAACGAACCGTCGGAGAACACCGCCGAATTCAGCGTCGCATAGAAATTGTCCGAGGTCGGCACCACGCTGCCGAGATATTTCTGCACCAGCTCGGGATGCTCGCGGATGGCTTCCGAGATCGGCATGAAGATCACGCCGGCCTTCCTCAGTTCCTCCTTGAACGTGGTCGCGACCGACACCGAATCGAACACGGCATCGACCGCGATCTTGCGCGTCTCGGGGCTGCCAGCGCCGGGCACCGGCTCGACGCCTTCGAGGATCGCAACCTCGCGCAGGGGAATGCCGAGCTTCTCATAGGTCTTCAGGATCTCAGGATCGATCTCGTCGATCGAGGAGAGCTGCTTCTTCGGCTTCGGCGCCGAGTAGTAGTAGAGATCCTGGAAATCGATCTTGGGATAGTCGACGCGCGCCCAGGTCGGCTCGGTCATGGTCAGCCAGCGGCGATAGGCCTCGAGGCGCCATTCGAGCATCCAGGCGGGCTCGTTCTTCTTGCCCGAGATGAAGCGGACGGTGTCTTCGGAAAGCCCCTTCGGAGCCTTCTCGGATTCGATGACAGTCTCGAACCCATAGCGATATTGGTCGACGTCGATCCGCCTGACGCGGTCGACCGTCTCTTGTACGGCTGGCATTCCATCCTCCGCTCGCGGTTTCAAGGACCGCGGTGGACACGTTCTGGAACCGTCTTACGACGTTTCGTCGACGAAATCACGCCCTTAGAATCGCTCAAGCACGGTTTCGTCGCCACCTTTAAGTAGGGTCAATGACAGCTTTCGCCAAGCCTGGACGCAACGATCGACCTCCGCCTCCGTGGTGGACCAGCCCAGACTGAGGCGCACCGCTCCCTGGGCCGCTGCGGAACTGGCGCCCATCGCTTCCAGCACATGGGACGGCTGGACCTTGCCGGACGAACACGCCGAGCCGGAAGACACCGCGATCCCTTCGAGATCGAACCCGATCACGGCCGTCTCGGCCTTGAGCCCCGGTGCGGTGAACAGCGTCGTGTTCGGAAGCCGCGCCGCTTCGGACGAAAATACCGTCACGCCAGCGATCTGACGAAGGCCCGCTTCCAGCCGGTCGCGCAGCGCCGTGATCCGGGTCAGGTCCACCTCGCGCGAAGCCAGGGCAGCGCCGGCCGCGGCGCCAAATCCGGCAATTCCGGCCACGTTTTCGGTTCCAGCCCGGCGGCCGCGCTCCTGGCCGCCACCGCGGAGAACCGGTATCGGCTCCTCCACGCCGGCGCCCAGGACCAGAGCGCCGACGCCCTTGGGTCCGCCGATCTTGTGCGCAGAGATGGTCACAAGGTCCGCGCCCATCTGCTTGATATCGAGGGGTATTTTCCCGAATGCCTGGATCGAATCGACGTGCAGCACGCCGCCCGCCTGGTGCACAATCTCGGCGACTTTCGAAACCGGTTGAAGCACCCCAGTCTCGTTGTTGGCGGCCATGACGGACACCAGCGCCGGCGGCCCGCCGGCCAGCAGGGCTTCCAGGCGGCCGAGATCGACCACGCCGGAGGAGTCGACCGGGATCGTCTGCACCGCTGATGGCGCGAACCGGCCGCCGGCCAGCACCGAGGCATGCTCGACCGCAGACACCAGCAGCCGCTCGACCGGGCCGGCCGGCGCGCGCAGGCCTGGGCTCAAGGCGAGCACATTGGCCTCGGTTCCGCCGGAGGTGAACACCACGCGGCGCGCGACGGTGCCGAGCCCCCGGGCGATCACCTCGCGGGCCTCCTCGGTCAGCCGCCGCGCCTTGCGGCCTTCGGCGTGAACCGACGAGGGATTGCCGACCAGATCCATGGCGGCGAGAATCGCCGCGCGCGCTTGCGGTCGCAGCGGGGTCGTCGCATTCCAGTCGAGATAGATCCTGTCGGCCATGGCTCGTTCTTATCAACTCGGGACACGAACGACCATCGCTCGCCCGCGCCATGATGATGCGCGACGGCCAGCGTGATATCGTCGGGCGCGAGATTGAGATAGCGGGTCCGGTGCCATGAACAAGCTTGTCGGCTCGATGCTGCGTCCGAATGATCGTACCTTCTACGCGATCATGGCCGGGCTCTCGCTCGGCATCGGCGTCGTCAACGCCCTTTCCGCCGCCCACGATGCCGTCAGGCGGGGCGCGGCCTACGATCTGGAAAAGCAGTTGCTGTGGGAAATGACGAGCATTGTCGTCATCATCCTGCTGGCGCCGCTGCCGGTCGCCACCGTTCGTTCCATCCGGCTGGGCCCGGCCGCCATGGCACGTCATATCGCGCTCGCCGTCGCCGCCGTCGTCGCCTTCTCTGCGCTTCACATGATCGGCATGGTGACGCTGCGCAAGCTGCTGATGTGGACCGCGGGCGGCGCGTACGACTTCCAGCTCTCCCTTGCCACCATCGTGTACGAGTTCCGCAAGGACGTCATGACGGCGCTGCTCATCGGTGGCACGCTCTGGCTGTACGACGGCTATCGCGCGAGCGCTGTCCGAGAGCCGACACGGCGATCCGAGCCTCCTGCCCCTGCCACGCTCTGGCTGCGCGACGGCCCGAGCCGCATCCGCATCTCGCCGGCCGACATCCTGTGGGTGGCCGCGGCCGGCAACTACGTTGAATATGCCATGGCCGACGGCAGGCGGCATCTCATCCGCGGCACCTTGTCGGCCGCCGAGGTCGAGCTCGCCCGCTTCGCGCTCGTCCGCATCCACCGCGGCCGGCTGGTCAACATGGCCCGGGTCGCCGCGCTTTCGGTCCTGCCAACGGGCGATTTCGGCCTGACCTTCGACAGCGGACAATCCGTGCAGGGCAGCCGCCGCTATCGCAGCGCCGTTGCGCAGCTGGAGCACACGGCGTCGCTGCACTGAACGGCCGGGCTGCAGACGAAAACGCCAGTATTTTCATCGAATTGCAGGCGCATTCGGATCACGTTCCGCGGCCGCTTCGCCCCGCCGCTGTGTCGGCGGCCCGGTCTGCATCCCTGCCGCAGCCGCCTTGCCGGGCGTTGAAAATCCTTGCTTTTTGCCCCGCGCTCCATGCTAGAAGGCCAACTTCCAGTCACGCCAGCGCTGCTCCGTCCAAGCGAACGGATGGCGCTCGATCACCACTTCTCCTGCGGAATTCGTCGGCGAGGCGCCAGATGAAGCTCGGACGAAGTCGGTCGACGCTCTGCCAAGGATTCTCTGATGCCTGAAGTCATCTTCAACGGTCCGGCCGGCCGCCTCGAAGGCCGTTACCATCCGGCGAAGCAGAAGAACGCGCCGATCGCGATGATCCTGCATCCGCATCCGCAGTTCCACGGCACGATGAACCATCAGATCGTGTACCAGTGCTACTACGCCTTCGCGCATCGCGGCTTCTCGGTGCTGCGCTTCAATTTCCGCGGCGTCGGCCGCAGCCAGGGCTCGTTCGACCACGGCACCGGCGAGCTGTCCGATGCGGCCTCCGCGCTCGATTGGGCGCAGACCATCAACCCCGAGGCACGCGCCTGCTGGGTCGCCGGGTTCTCGTTCGGCGCCTGGATCGGCATGCAGCTTTTGATGCGCCGCCCGGAGGTCGAGGGCTTCATCTCGATCGCGCCGCCCGCCAACCTCTACGACTTCTCGTTCCTCGCGCCCTGCCCGTCCTCCGGGCTGATCGTGCATGGCGAGCGCGACGCGGTGGTGCCGCCCAAGGACGTCAATACGCTGGTCGAGAAGCTGAAGACGCAGAAGGGCATCGTGATCGACCAGCAGGTCATCCCCGGCGCCAACCACTTCTTCGACGGCAAGCTCGAGCCACTGATGGAAACCATCACCGCCTATTTGGACATGCGCCTCGCCAATGTGAGGTGAGGTCGGCGCGTCGTTGCAAAGCCCTCGGTCTGTAGGGTGGGCAAAGGCGCGCTCCGTCAACGCGGATGGTCGCAACGCGCCGTGCCCACCATCTTCATTTGGCGGCTCGGAGACAATGGTGGGCACGCCTGCGGCTTTGCCCACCCTACGAACTACGAACTGCCGCCACATTCTCCGCCGTCATCGTCCGCAGGCGGGTGATCCAGTGCGCCGCGGCTTCTCAGTTCGTCACCGGCGTCTCGGAATACTTGATCGTCCGCCTGCGCGGACGATGACGCTGCGAGTGGAGCCGGCACCTTCCATGACAACGTCGTGCCTCTCTACGCCGCCTGCTTCAACAAATACGCATCGTGCCGCGCGAGGAACGCGCGCAGCAGCTGCGGATAGTCGACGCTGACCGCCGTCCTCACGCTCGGCCGCTGCGCGAGTTGATCGCGCCACGCCCGAACTTTCGGCGTGGACGCAAAGATGCCGAGATCACCGTACGCATCGAACACATCGAAGTAGCGGAAGATCGGCGCGAACACGGCGTCGACCAGGCTGAAACGCGCGCCGGCAAAATACGGCCCCTCGCCCAGCGCATCCTCGACGCGAGCAAACTTCGCCGTCAGCGCCTCGCGCTTGGCGGCGAACAATGCGGCATCCTGCGTCGTCTCCAGGCCCCAGAGATCGCCGAGGATCGCTGAGCCGAACTCCATCCAGGCCCGATGCTGCGCGCGGACCAGCGCGTCCTCGGGATGCAGCCTCACAGCCGGCTGCGTCTCCTCGATGTACTCGCAGATCACGTTGCTCTCGAACAGCGCCACCTCGCCCTGGCCCAAGGGTACCACCAGCACCGGCACCTTGCCGAGCGGCGAGATCTTCAGGAACCAGTCGGGCTTGTTGGCGAGATCGATGTCGATCCGCTCGAATGCGACGCCCTTCTCGGTGAGCGCAATGACGGCGCGTTGCACATAGGGGCAGAGCTTGTGGCTGATCAGCTTCAGGACAGGCGCCATGACATCCTCGGCAGTTTGATGCAGATGCATCAAACTAGATGCATACGCATCTAACTGTCAAGGTTCATGCAATTGCATGAATCAAGGGCGCGCAATCACCCCGCCGGTCATCGGAAACGGCACGCCTGTGGTGGTGGGGTAGCTCAGCGGCAGGCCCTTCATGCCGCGGACCGCCAGGAAGCCGAACGCCTGGGCCTCGATGGCGTCCGCCGACCAGCCCAGCGCATCGGCCGATTCGACGCTCGCCGGCGCGACGCGCTCGCGCAGCATCCGCATCATGGTATGGTTGCGGGCGCCGCCGCCGCAGACGATCCAGCTCGCCGGCGGCTTCGGCAGCAGCGGGATGATGCGGGCAATCGCTGCGGCCGTGAACGCCGTCAGGGTCGCGGCCCCGTCCGCCGGCTTCACATCGCCCAGCTTCAGCGCGGCAAAATCGTTGCGGTCGAGAGATTTCGGCGGCGGCAGCGCGAAAAAGGGCATTTCCAGCGCGCTGGTGATCCAGGCCTCGTCCGGGTTGCCCTGCTCCGCCACGCGGCCATCCTGATCGAATGCTTGGCCCGTGGTCCGGTGCATGAAGTCGTCGAGCAGCGCATTCCCGGGACCGGTGTCGCAGGCGATCAGCACGTCGTCGCCGTCGATATAGGTGATGTTGGAGACGCCGCCGATATTGACCACGGCGATCGGCCCCGCGCGCGACAGCGATTGCGCCAGGGCGCGGTGATAGACCGGCACGAACGGCGCGCCCTGCCCGCCGAAATCGACGTCGGCAGCGCGGAAATCGTGCATCACCGGGATATGGACGGACTTGGCGAGCGCGGCCGCGTCGCCGATCTGCACGGTCAGGCGGCGTTCGGGGCGGTGCAGCACGGTCTGGCCATGAAAGCCGATGATATCGATGTCCTCGGGCTTCAGCCGGTGCTGCGCCAGGAACGCGGCGACCGCCTCGGCATGCGCCACCGTCACGACGCGCTCGGCGTCGCGCACCCGTCCGGGGCGCGCATCGCGCCGCTCGATCTGCACCGCATCGGCGAGCGCCTCGCGCAGCAGGCTGCGCTCCGCAGCGCTATAGGCCCGGTAGCCCGAGGGACCGAGGCTCTTGATCTGCCGCCCATCGGTCTCGATCAGGGCCACGTCCACCCCGTCGAGCGAGGTGCCACTCATGAGGCCAAGTGCGGTCAGAATCATTGCAGTCGAACCTAAAAACCCTGCCCTGCTTGCCAAGTACGGCCGATTTGAGGTCCCGCCCAGGCCGTGCACATGCTTGTACAAGCCCGGCGCATCTTATAATGCCACAACGCCCGTATCCGTGGCATGTGCCCCCCGCACGTCCCCGCGACAAGCGGTCAATACCGTAAACAAATGCTCAGAGTCGCCGACAATGACTGGCTTCAAGTCTGATTTCCTGAACGTGCTGCAGAGCCGCGGGTTCATTCATCAGTGTTCGGATTTCGAGGGGCTGGATGCCCTCGCCGCCAAGGGCCAGGCGACCGCCTATGTCGGCTACGACTGCACCGCACGCTCGCTGCACATCGGCAACTTCCTGACCATGATGATGCTGTACTGGCTGCAGCAGACCGGGAACAAGCCGATCACCCTGATGGGCGGCGGCACGACGATGGTCGGCGATCCCTCCGGCAAGGACGAGACCCGCGCGATGCGCACGGTCGAGGAGATCGAGGCCAACAAGGCGTCGATCCGCGGCGTGTTTGCCAAGGTGCTGCGCTACGGCGATGGCGCCACCGACGCCATCATGCTCGACAATGCCGAATGGCTGACGCAGCTGAAATGGATCGAGATGCTGCGCGACATCGGCCGGCACTTCTCGGTCAACCGCATGCTGACCATGGACTCGGTCAAGCTGCGGCTCGAGCGCGAGCAGGAGATGAGCTTCATCGAGTTCAACTACATGGTCTGCCAGGCCTACGACTTCGTCGAGCTGGCGCGGCGCACCGGCTGCCGGCTGCAGATGGGCGGCTCCGACCAGTGGGGCAACATCGTCAACGGCGTCGAGCTCGGCCGCCGCATGGGCACCGAGCAGCTGTTCGCGCTGACCACGCCGCTCTTGACCACCGCCTCCGGCGCCAAGATGGGCAAGACCGCGCAGGGCGCGATCTGGCTCAACGCCGACCAGTGCAGCCCGTATGATTTCTGGCAGTACTGGCGCAACACCGAGGACGCCGACGTCGTCAAGTTCCTCAAGCTGTTCACCACGCTGCCGCTGTCCGAAATCGAGAAGCTCGCTGCACTGCAGGGCGCCGAGATCAACGAGGCCAAGAAGGCACTGGCCGATGCGGCCACCACCTTGCTGCATGGCGAAGAGGCGGCGCGCACCGCTGCCGAGACCGCCCGCCGCACCTTCGAGGAAGGCGCCATCGCCGAGAACCTGCCGACGGTCGAGGTGCCGCAGGCCGAGCTCGACGCTGGCCTTGGCGTGCTCAACGCCTTCGTCAAGGCCGGCCTCGTGGCTTCCAACGGCGAGGCGCGGCGGCAGATCAAGGGCGGCGGCCTGCGCGTCAACGACGTTGCGGTCACCGACGAGAAGATGGCGCTGACGCCGGCTGCACTGACCAGCGAGGGCGTGATCAAGCTGTCGCTGGGCAAGAAGCGCCACGTGCTGGTCAAGCCTGCATAGCCGTATTCGTTTTTGCCTGCTTGTCAGGGAAGGCCGAAAGGCGCTCCCTGACGGCATGACGATCAGCGCACCGCGAGAGCCTGCGCAAGCCGAGGAAACCCCGACAGCTCCACCACGAGTGCGCATGGCGTTCGTGGTGCTGGGTCTCTGCTTTGCGCTGTCGGTGATCGGCCGCGGGCTGGGAGAAAGCTTCACCGTCTTTCTCAAGCCGATCTCCGACAGCTTCGGCTGGGATCGTTCCGAGGTCGTCTCGATCTATTCGCTGACGGCGCTCGCCGGCGGCCTCGCCGCTCCGCTGATCGGGCGGCTGTTCGACCACTCCGGACCACGCGCCGTCTATGCGCTCGGCCTCCTGCTGCTTGGTTCAGCCTTCACGGCCGCCGCGCACGCGCAGGCGCTGTGGCAGTTCCAGATCAGCATCGGCCTGTGCGTCGGCATCGGCATCGCGCTGATCGGCAACGTCCCCAACTCGATCCTGCTGGGCCGCTGGTTCGGCAAGAAGCTGCCGACCGCGATGGCGGTGATCTATTCCGCCACCGGCGCCGGCGTGCTGATCCTGCTGCCGGGCTCGCAACTGCTGATCGACGCGATCGGGTGGCGCAGCACCTATCAGGCGTTCGGCGCCGCCGCCTTCATTCTGCTGGTGCCGCTGGCGCTGCTGCCCTGGCGGCTGTTTGCCGCCGGCGCGCCCCACATTACCAGGCCCGTCGCCGACGAGCTCGCCGACGATGCCTGGACCTTGTCGCGGGCGCTACGTCATCACGCCTTCTGGGCGTTGTTCTCGACCTTCTTCTTCACCGCCGTTGGCATGTATGCGATCGCGCCGCAGGTCGTCGCCTATCTGATCGACGCCGGCTTCGCGCCGCTGCAGGCCGCCACCGCCTGGGGCTTCTCGGGCGTGGTGCTGCTGTTCGGCATGCTCGGCGTCTCGGCCCTGGATGGGTTGATCGGCCGACGGCCATCGGTGCTGTTCTCCTACGCCGTATCGATCGCAGGAATCCTGATGCTGTGGGCGTTGCAATTCTCGCCGAACATCTTCCTGCTCGCCGGCTTCGTCGTCTGCTTCGGCAGCATGATCGGCTCGCGCGGACCGCTCCTGTCGGCCACCGCGATGAAGATCTTCCGCGGCAGGCGGCTCGGCACCATCTACGGCACCATCACGATCGGCAGCGGGCTCGGATCCGCGCTGGGATCGTGGAGCGGCGGCGTCATCCACGATCTCACCCACGGCTACGATGCCGTCATTCTGCTCGCGCTCGTGAGCGTCGTCATCGGGATGATCCCGTTCCTCGTGGTTCCTGCCCTCCGCACGTAGTTGCGGTCGGGCCATCCGCGCACGATGTGCTGGGACGCGCCTGATTGCCGCGTCAGTCCACATAGTGGACTCGGCTCGACAGATTCGCATTCATGATTAGTAAGCAGCTTGATGATAGTTGTTCCGGCAACAACAACGAAGAGGACGCCGTGACACTGCTCAGCCGCATGAAGTTCCGCACCAAGCTTGCAAGCATGGTGATCCTTGCGATCGCGACGGTGATCGCGATCGTGGCCGTCTCCGGTTGGCTCAGCCGCGCGCGCATGCTGGAGGACCGCATCACCCAGATGCATACGGCGGTCGACCTCGTCTACGGCCTCGCGGAGACGCTGCAGACGGAGGTCGCGGCAGGAAAGATGTCGGTGGAGGAGGCCAAGAACAAGTTTCGTTACCTTGCGCGACGGATGACGTTCAACAACGGCCAGGGATATCCGATCGCCTACAACGCGTCCGATTCGGCGCTTCTTCTGAACGCCGCCAACGAGAAGCTGGAAGGCAAGATCCTCGGCACCAAGGACGCCAACGGCGTCATGATCGCCGATGCGCAGATCAAGGCTGCGCAGCAGAAACCCGAAGGCAGCACGACGTCCTATCTCTATCCCCGGCCCGGCCAGACCGAGCCGCTCAGGAAGGTCGTCTTCGTCCGCAGCTTCGCGCCGTGGAACATCGTCATGAGCTACGGGCTCTATGTCGACGACATCGAGGCGGATGTCTATGCACTGCTGATGCGGCTCGCGGGGATCGGCGCGGCGCTGCTCGTGCTGCTCGGCCTCCTGTCCTTCCTGATCTCGCACAACGTGGTCGGCGGGCTGCATCGGCTGAAGGATCGCATGCAGGATATCGCCGGCGGGCGGCTCGAGCAGCCGGTGGCCGAGACCGAGCGTGGCGACGAGATCGGCCGCATGGCCGAGACCCTGGAGGTGCTGCGCAAGACGGCGATCACCGCGCGCATGCTGGAGCAGGAGCAGGCCGCATCCAAGCAGCGCAGCGAAGCGGACAAGCGCGACGCGCTGATTGCGATGGCCGACCGCTTCGATGCCTCCGTCGGCCAGCTCGTCGCCCTGATGGCGTCCGGCGCCGGAGAACTCGAGGCGACGGCAAAATCGATGACCGGCACGGCAGAGAGCACCAATGCGCGCGCCACCGCCGTCAGCTCCGCGGCGACGGAGGCGAGCTCGCGCGTGCAGACGGTCGCCACCGCTGCGGAGGAGCTGACCTCGTCGATCACCGAGATCAGCCGTCAGGTCGCCCAATCCGCCGAGGTCACCGGACGCGCCGTCGAAAGCGCACGCCACACCGACGGGATCGTTCGCGCACTGGCCGACGGCGCCAAGCAGATCGAGCACGTTGCCGAGCTGATCTCCAGCATCGCGGGCCAGACCAACCTGCTGGCGCTCAACGCCACGATCGAGGCCGCGCGCGCCGGCGAAGCCGGGCGCGGCTTTGCCGTCGTCGCGGCGGAGGTGAAGAGCCTGGCCAGCCAGACCGCGCAGGCCACGCAGGAGATCGGCGACCGCATCGCCCAGATCCAGAACGCGACCAGGGAAGCGGTCGGCGCGCTCGACGGCATCACCCTGACCATCGAGGAGGTGTCGGCGATCGCCGCGACGATCGGATCGGCGATCGAGGATCAGGGAACCGCCACGGCGGAGATCGCGCGCAACGTCACCCAGACGGCGCAGGCCACCCGCGAGGTCACCGCCAACATCGGCGGCGTCTCGACGGCGGCCAATGAGACCGGAAGCGCCGCCGGCCACGTGCTGATCGCCGCCGGCAACCTCTCCAAGCAGGCCGAGCAGCTCTCCCGCGAGGTCGACACCTTCCTTGCGGGCGTCAGAGCCGCCTGACCGCTTCGATCCGCCACAATGGCGTCGCCAAACGCCGACGCGGCCAGCAGCGTCAATTGTTCGGCGGCAGCTCCGCCGGCGGGTATTGCTGCCTGCCGGTGTTGAAGTCCATGATCTTGCGCGTGACGCCCGGCAGCATCGCCGAGATCGGATTGATGCGCACCACCGGCTGGCTCGGCGTGCCGACGACCTCGTAGGTCACGCCGAACAGCCCCTCATTGCTGCCGCCGAGGAACAGGCCGACGATCGGGATCTGGTTGAACATGTTGTTCAGCCCGTACAACGGCACGATCGTGCCCGAAGCCCGGACCTGGTTGACGTTGTAGTCGATGCTGCCTTCGATGGTCAGGCCGAGCGTCGGTCCCTTGACCACGCCGTCGCGGATCGAGAGCAGCCCGTTCTGCCGCGTGAACTCCGCGCGCAGCATGGTGAAGGCGATGCCTTGCGAGGCGCCCTGTGCGGCGCCTGAGGCAGCGCGGTCCAGCGCCTGCTCACCCCTAACGGTGAAGTTGCGAACGATCGCCAGGCCCTCCTTGGGGCTGGTGTCGGCCGTCGGCGGCTCCATCGCAAGCTCCAGCTCGCCGCCTGCCATCTTGGAATAGGCGTCGGCGAACCGCAGCAGCGCGCCGGCATCATTGGTCACCAGATAGATCACCTCGCGGCCCTGGCGGCGTGCCCGCGGATCGGCGCTGGGCGCCTCGCGGCCGATGCGCAGGTCGGCCGTCACCGGCGTGTCGCGGCCGACCTTTCCGCTCAGATTGAAGCTCTTGAAGGCACCGCCGCGCCTGGAGAGCTTGACGTCGACGCTGCGCAGCGCCTCGCCGTTGAAGCCGGCGACGGCGCCAAGCTTGACCTCGGCGTCGAAGTCGAGGTTCGAGCGCGCCTTGTTCTTGTCGGCGTCCTTGTTGGTGCCCGAGATCGCCGACTTCAGGAAGCCGCGGCCGTCGAACACGTCGCCACGCATCGACAGCTTCAGCACGCCGTCCTGGCCGCGCTCGGCCTTGAGCTGCGTCTTGTCGCCTTCCGACGGCGAATAGGTCGGAAAGTTGGCGTTCATCAGGTCGCCGTTCTGGTCGACTTCCAGCGAGCCCTTGATGGAGACGCCGCCGCCTTCGATGCTGATGTCCTCGAAGCGTGTCGATTGCTGCTTGGCGACAACGTTGAAGGTGGCCTTCCCCGATTTGCCCGGATTCTTCACCCAGCCCGGCAGCAGGTTGTCGAGCTTGAGCTGGGTCAGATCGGCCTCGACGCCGATGCGGCTGTCGCGATCGCTGGAGCCAGCAATCTTGCCATTGAGCTTGAGCGGCACGTTGCCGGTGATCGCGGTGCCCAGATCCATGCCGAGCCGGGCCCGGCTGGCATCGTCGAGGATCGCCTGCATCTTGATGTCGGCGTCGCCCTCGGTCGGCTTGCGATAGTCGAGCGTGGCCGGCTGGCCGTTGATCTTGACGTCGCCCTTCACCTGATAGCCGGCGGTGTTGGCCACGATCTTGAGCGTGTTAGCCTCGAGCTTCTGGTTCATCACCAGCTTGTCGGCGGCAAAGCCGTTGAGATCGGCCGTGACCGCGTAGCTGGTGTCGGCCTTGGTCAGTTCGCCCTTGACCGGCATCGCGAGATTGACGCTGGCCTGGAACGTTCCCTTGGTCTGGTTGGGATCGATCGGCATCGACGACAGATCGTTGAGCCGGTCGGAGGCGAGGATCTCGGCGGCAGCGGCGACCTGACCTTCGACGCGCATGCGTACCCGCGACGGCGACGGCTTTGGCGCCATGTCCGGCACTTCGAACACGACGTCGGAGAAGTTGAGCTTGCGTCCGGCCGGCGTATCCGCGACGCCCTGCCCGATCGTCACCGTCGCGGTGCGGCCGGTGACATGCGCCTTCACGTCGGCATCGCGCACCGACGGCAGGCCGTCGACCGGATGCACGGTGACATTGGTGGCGACGATGTTGACGTCGAGACCATCGTCGGGAATCGGCGGCCCCTTGCGCGGCAGGTTGCGCGTCGGCGAATTGACCGCGACATCGATCCGCTGCACCGAGCCGCGTTCGATGCGCTCGATGATCCAGGCCCGCACCTCCGGCACGATCAGCGCCGGCCAGATCCGCTTCATCGCCAGCGCGGGCATCGGCGTCGCCGCGAAGCCGAGCTTCAGCCGCGGCTCGCCGGCATACTCGACGCTGCCGGTGCCGGCGACGCCGATCTCGCCGTTGGACACCTCGGCCTGCGTCAGCAGCACGCGCTTGCCCTCGGTGTCGAAGCGGAAGTTGATCGAGATGCGGTTGAAGATCAGCGGCGGCTCGTTTTCGATGGCGCCGAGCAGAATGGTGCCGCCGTTGAGACCCAGCCGCCAGTCGTTTGCGGTGTCGTTCGGCGGCTCGAGATTGGCGTTGAGCGTGACGCGGTTGGCGCCCGAGATCACCTTCAACGGCGCGACCAGCACGCGGCGCCCGGCATCCCATTCCATGCTGATCTCGGCGGAGTCGATCGCCATCGGATAGTCGGGCGTATCGGTGTCGATGATCTTGCCCGCGCCGATGTTGATCTTGCCGCGCAGATAGGTCGGCAGCCCGTCGCGCGCGAGCTCGCCCTTGATCTCGCCGCTCATGGGCAGGTCCGCCATGTAGGTGAGATCCTTGAGCCGCATCGCCAGCAGGATGTTGCTGGTGGAGACCTTGTCGGCCTTGATGTCCACCGTGCGCACGCCGTTGGCCTGGGGCCCGACCAGGATGCGCAGCTGCCACGGCCTGGCGCCCTCTTCGCCGAGGCTCAGCGCCACCCCGCCGCCGGACGGCCGGCGCAGGCTGAGGCTGATATTCTCGAACGTCCATTTGTTGCCGCGCTGCTGGTCGTCGACGACCAGCACGCCGTTCTTCAACCCGATCTCGTTCAGGTTCTGGCCATCGAGCCCGGTCAGGCTGAGGCTGTCGAGCCAGTCGAGGCCGGCCAGCAGGCCGTTCTGGGGCGCGGCCGGCGCGGCAGTCGCAGGCAAAGTCGAAGTGGTCGGTGCTGACGGCTGCGAGCCGGCCTGCGGTCCCGGCGCATTGGGCGGTGGCGCGGCCTGTCCCGGCCGCGGGAATGTCGGCGGCAGGCCGGCGTCGCGCTTGGAGGCGACGCCCGTCGCGAGCGGCTTGTTGGTCTCACCCGTCGATACGGTGACGGTGCCGTCCGGCGTGATGCGGATCGCGAGCTCGGCGTCGACCAGCTTGAGGCTCTCGGCGCGCAGCTGGCCCATCAGCAGCGCAGCGCCGGACAGCCGCACCTCGGCCTTTGGCGCGCTGGCGACGATGGCGTGATCCTGATCGCGCACGATGATGTCGCGGATCCGGACCGCGATCCGGATCCGGCCGGCGCGCTCGATCTGGGTGCCGCCGACCTCGACAGTGTTGCCGTGGCCGATATTGTCCTCGATCGCCGCCGCGAGCCACGGCGTCGCCAGATCGAGGCTGATCGGGCCCGCACCCAGCCGCAGCCACAGGCCGGCGAAGCCGAGCCCCACGAGCAGCATCAGCGATGCCAACGTGACGACGACCCGCTTGACCATGCGGCCGCCCGGCACGCGCGGGCGCGATCCGCCGAATCGACCGGTGCTCTCGCCCGAATCGGACCGCGACAACAGGCGGCGGCCGCGCTGCCCGGCCCTCTCGTCGGGCTCGGCGGCGGCCTCGTACTGGTCGGCCACATCCCAGTCGGCCTCATCCCACTGTTGGCCCTGGGTGTCCGCTTGCAGATGGGGCCGGTGGGGTGATGTCTGTCTTGCCATTGCCTCTCGGTGCCGGCCCCTCGTGTCCGAAATATTTCGTGCCAATCTGGCCTCGGCCAGGTCGGTCGCCGGTGTAGCCCCGCCCGTTCACGCAGCGCGCGTGCTCACTGCCGGCAGGGCCCGATCCCCCAATGATCCCGTCACGCTTCGGCGGGAGCTGTCAACACGCCTACCGGCGGTACGCCGGCGGCGCGGACGACGCGCGAAATCCCCGTCACCATACCCCACCGCCGTCAGGTTTGCCCACCTGCTCGCGCCAGCGGACCGGCGCCGCTCCACCGCCAGACGAAATTTTTGGTGGAGCGTCTGATCCGGACGGTACGAGAGTCGTCATTGCACTGTGCTCGACTGCGCTGGTGCTCACGCCTGCTGGTAGCCATGATCTTCCCTTCATCGCAAGAGGCGTGATCCCCTGCGCGCCGCGAAGCACGGATGCCAGATCGATCCCGGGACACCGGACAAGAACCGAGATACTTTCATTTTTGAGCCGCCGAAAGCGACGAAAGGAAGGCGTATGTCAAAGGAATCACAAAAGAAATCCTCCAACCCGGCGTCCTACGGGGCGATTGATGGGAACCGGCTTGCCACCGCGGCCAAGAAGGCCACCAAGAAGACGGCCAAACCGACATTGACGAAAGCCGCCAAGACGACCTCCGCCAAGACCGCGACGACCAAAGCCGCGCCCATCAAAACCGGGGCGGCGAAGGCCAAGCCCGCGACGCCGGCTGCGGCCGGGACGGGCCTCGCCGAGGGCGCCAAGGCGCCCGCCTTCAAGCTGCCGCGCGATGGCGGCGGAACCGTCTCGCTGGCCGACTATGCCGGCCGGAAGCTCGTGCTGTTCTTCTATCCCAAGGCCAATACGCCCGGCTGCACCAAGGAGGCGATCGACTTCACCCGCCTGTCGAAGGACTTCGCCGCCGCCGGCGCCGCCGTGCTCGGCGTCTCCGCCGATTCGGTCAAGGCACAGGACAATTTCCGCGACAAGCACGATCTCGCCGTGCCCCTGATCTCGGACGAGACGCACGAGATGCTGGGGGCCTACGGCGCCTGGGGCGAGAAGTCGCTCTATGGCCGCAAGTTCCTCGGCATCATCCGAAGCACCATCCTGATCGGCGCCGACGGCCGCGTCGCCAAAGTGTGGCGCAACGTCAAGGTCGACGGCCACGCCGATGCGGTGCTGGCGGCGACGCGCGCGCTCTGAGAATGCGCCTGACGGCGTTGGCGGAAAATTAACCATGCAGAGGTCAAATCGCTCCCGTAAATGACGCCGCTGGAATGACGATCTCCGGCCGGCGCGGGAGTGCCGATGTCGTATCGTTCCGGCCATCACGCCGAATATCCCCAGCACCATCCTCATGATCGCGGGCACGCCCACCACCATCGGCGTGCACCCGTCAGCCATCCGGCGCAGGTCGCGGCCGCATCGCAGAGCGACTACACGCTGGTGCATGCCGGCAAGCAGGTGCGCATCGGCCCCGTGGTGTTCTGGATCGTGGTCGGCACCGTCAGCCTGCTCGGCCTCTGGTCGGCGGCGACCGCGACCTATTTCGCCTTCCGCGACGACGTGCTGACGCGGCTGATCGCGCGCCAGGCCGAGATGCAATACGCCTATGAGGACCGCATCGCCGAGCTGCGCGCCAAGGTCGACCGCGCCACCAGCCGCCAGCTGCTCGACCAGGAACAGTTCGACCAGAAGCTCGACCAGATTCTGAAGCGCCAGACCGCGCTCGAGGGTCGCGCCACCGCGCTGGGTAGCATGCCCGACGTGACCGGCTCGATCCGTCTGCCGGCACGCGGACCCGCGGCAACCGAGTCGGCGTCGTCCGCGCCAAAACCGTCGCCGATCAGCGACACCGTGATCTTCACCGCGCCGCCGGATCGCGAGGCCCGGCTCGAATCGCGCAGCCCCGTGATGGCCAATGCGCAGCCGAACCCGTCGACCAAGCTCGCCGGCGTCGACAGCGTGCTGACGCGGCTGACGCGCTCGCTCGACCAGGTCGAGGCGCGGCAGATCGCGATGCTGTCCTCGGCCGAGGAGACGCTGGAATCGAAGCTGCGGCGGATGCGCGGCGTCATCACCGACCTCGGCCTCGACATGGGTCAGATCGAGGCGGCCGCGCCGAAGGGCGGCATGGGCGGCCCGTTCGTGCCGGTCAAGCTCGGCGCCGAATCTGGTCCGTTCGAGCGTCAGCTCTACCGCATCAGCATCACCCGCGCCCAGGTCGAGAAGATGAACCGCGCGCTGTCGCTGGTACCCTATCGCAAGCCGGTCATCGGCGAGGTCGAGTTCACCTCCGGCTTCGGCGTGCGCTCGGATCCGTTCCTCGGCCGTCCCGCGATGCATACCGGGCTCGACTTCCGTGCTGCCACCGGCGATCCGGTTCGCGTGACAGCGAACGGCAAGGTGGTCAATGCCGGCTGGGCCGGCGGCTATGGCCGCATGGTCGAGGTCGATCACGGCAACGGCCTCTCCACCCGCTACGGCCATCTCTCCGAGATCAACGTCAAGATCGGTCAGCAGGTGAAGATCGGCGACATCATCGGCGAGGTCGGCTCGACAGGCCGCTCGACCGGCCCGCATCTGCACTACGAGACCCGCATCGACGGCGAAGCCGTCGACCCGCAGAAATTCTTGCGCGCGGGGATCAGGTTGAGCGCTGGCTGATCAGCCCGCCACCAGCGCATCCAGAAAGCGCGACAGGTCGTCCCACAGTTCGCCCGGCTCCTCGAGTCCGATGCTGAGCCGCACCAATCCTTCCGCGGCATTCCACGGCCGCACCGTGCGGTCGGCGACCACATCCATCGGCGCGATCAGGCTGTGGGTGCCGCCCCAGGAGGCGCCGATCGCGAACAGGCGGACATGGCCGAGCGCCGGATTAATTCGCGCCGTGAACTCCGGCTTGATCACCAGGCTGAACACCGTGCTCGCGGCCTTGAAGTCGCGCGCGAAGATCTCGTGGCCGGGACAGGACGGCAGCGCCGGATGCAGCACGCGCGCGACCGCCGGCGCGGCCTGCAGGCGCTCGGCGAACTCGCGCGCGACCCGGCCGGAATGCGCCATGCGCACGCCCATCGTCTCGATGCCGCGCAGCGCCAGCGCCGCCTCGTCCGGCGAGACGCCGATGCCGAGCACGCCGAGCACCTCCTTCAGCGCTTTGCGCAGGCCGAGATCCCCAACCGTGATCGAGCCGAGCAGCAGGTCGGAATGACCGCCGACATATTTGGTCAGCGCCTCCACTGCGAAATCGACGCCATGCGCCAGCGGCTTGAACAGCAGCGGGCTCGCCCAGGTGTTGTCGCAACCGGTGAGCACGCCCCGCGCCCGCGCGGCCCGCGCGATCGCCGGCACGTCCTGCACCTCCATCGTGCCCGAGCCCGGCGACTCCAGCCAGACCAGCTTGGTGCTGGCGTCGATGAGATCGGCGATCCCGGCGCCGATCAGCGGATCATAGACGCGATGCGCGATGCCGCGCGAGGCGAGATAATTGGCGCACAGATGCCGCACCGGCGGATAGACGTGATCGGGGATCAGCACGGTGTCGCCGGGCTTGAGCACGGCGAGCATCGTGATCGCGACCGCGGCCTGTCCGGACGGCACCAGCACCGTGCGCTCGCCGCCATGCAGCGCGGTGATCTGCGCTTCCAGCGTCCGTGTCGTCGGCGTGCCGTGCAGGCCATAGGTGTAGCCGTCGAGGCCGCGCGCGGCGCGCCCGGCAAAGTCCTGCGGATCGTCATAGACGATGGTCGAGGCGCGATAGGTGGGAACGGCCAGCGACGTGAAGCCGTCATGCGACACGGCAGGATGCTGAACGCAGCGGGTGAGATCGTGCATGGACACCTCGTGAGACAATGCGTGCAGCCATCGTAACGCAAATGCGCGAGGTCAGGGGGGCGGTTTCGATAACCGAAACTGGGGAGTGACCGATCCAACTGAGAAGAGGCCCGCCGCTTGGCGAAAGGTCATCTTGGGGCACCGTCATTGCGAGGAGCGAAGCGACGAAGCAATCCAGAGTCGCACTCGCAGCCCTGGATTGCTTCGCTTCGCTCGCAATGACGGCTGATCGACCGCCATAACGGACGCCTATTTCAGCGCCTGTGAGACGCGCCGCAGCGCCTCGTCGAGTTCGGGCAACGCGAGCACGCCAAAGCCGAGACGGAATACCCGCGCCTCGTCGCCGAACCACGATCCCGGACCGACGCGAGTCTCGCGATCGGCCAGCTCGCGATGAAAGCGCGCCACCGCCGCGTCCTCGAACATCTCGCGCCTGAGCCTGATGCAGCACAGCGCGCCCGCATCCGGCCTGATCCATTCGAGCAGGCGGGCATGGGCGGCAACGAAGCCGGCGGTGCGCCAGACCCTCGGCAAGATGACGGCGCCGCTCGCCCATGATCCCGTCGAGATTCCGCAGGATCGATCGCGCGATCGCCTCATCGACGACCGAGTTCGATATCGTGGTGTTGAACTTGCCGAGCACGAGCTGTGCGCGCAGCGCCTCGTCCCGCGTGATCACCCATCCGGTGCGGATGCCCGGCGCGCCATGGCATTTCGAGAACGACGCGCAGCTGATGATGCGTCGATCCAGCGCGACGACGCTCGCACGCGGCTCCGCCTCGCCATGCACGGCCTCGCGATAGGTCTCGTCGACCAGCAGGAACGCATCGGGGCAGATCTCGTCCATCGCCGCGAGCACCTCGCGCAGCTCGGCATCGGACAGCGCCACGCCGGACGGATTCTGCGGCGAGGCCAGGCTGACCAGCCGCGTCCGCGCCGTCAGCAACGAGCGCAGGCGGCCGACATCGAGACGATAGCCGTCATCGAAATGCAGCGGCAGGTCGAGAACGCGCAGGCCTACCGACGCAAGCACGTTGCGCGCGTTGGGAAACGCAGGACGTCCGATCACGACCTCCGCGCCGGGCGCGCTGAGAACGAAGGCCGTCAGGAACAGCGCCTGCATGGCGCCGACGGTGGTGATGACGTCGTCAGCGCCGACACCATGTCGCGCGGCGATCAGCTCGCGCAGCTCGGGGTGGCCTTCGGTCGGACCATAGCTCAGCACAACATCCGTCAGCGCGTCGCCGAGCCCGTCCGCGAGCAGGTCGTCAAGCCCAAGATCCGGGCCGATGCTCTCGGCGAGATCGTAGCGGACCGGCTGCGAGGTCAAGCTGATGATGTCGTTGTACGGGAAACGGCTGGGCACGTGCGGCATGGCTGAGCTCCGAGTGATGCGCTCAAGCTACCGCCCGGGGGGCTGGGATGACAGATACAGAGACGCCCGATTGCCACCAGTACAGATTTGCGATTGGATGATCTGTATGGACCAGCGCACCCCGTCTTCGCCGCTCTACGAAGCCCTCGCCGGCCACCTCACGGCGCTGGTCGACGACAACGTCCTGCGTCCGGGCATGCGCGCGCCCTCGGTGCGCGCCTTCGCCGCCCAGCACGGCGTCAGTCTGACCACGGCGGTGCAGGCCTATCGCCTGCTGGAAGATCGCGGCGTGCTCGAAGCCCGGCCGAAATCCGGCTTCTACGTCACGCAGCGGAGCCACCGGCAGCGCGCGCTGCCGACCGCGTCGCAGCCGCCGCAGCGCGCCAACCCGGTGGCCGTCTCCAGTCCCGTCTTCAGCGTGCTCGCCTTTGCCGGCGACCCGACCTATGCGCCGCTGGGCTGCGCCCTCCCGAGCGCCAGCCTGCTCGCCGCCGAGCGGCTCGACCGTCATCTCGCCCGCTGCGCCCGCGTCCATGGCCGCCACTACAACATCTACGCCGATCCGCATGGCGATGCCGAGCTGCGCGCGCAGATCTCCGCGCGCGCACTGCGCCTCGGCCACGCCGTGCCGCCCGATGGCGTCCTCATCACCAACGGCTGCACCGAGGCGCTGAACATCGCCTTGAGCGTCACCACCCGGCCGGGCGACGCGGTCGCGATCGAATCCCCGACCTATTTCGGCCTGCTCCAGGTGCTCGAAGCCCGCGGCCTGCGCGCGCTGGAGCTGCCGACCGATCCGACCCGTGGCGTCGACGTCGCCGCGCTCGACAAGGCGCTCGGCGCGCGCCGCGTCGCCGCCTGCCTGCTCGCCTCGAGCTTCAACAATCCGCTGGGCACGCGCACCGACGATGCCAGCAAGGCCGCCATCATCCGCGTGCTCACGCGCCACGGCGTGCCGCTGATCGAGGACGACATCTACGGCGACATCAGCTTCGGCGACGACCGGCCGCACCCATTCGCCGCGATCGCCCCGAAGGCCGACATCATCCTGTGCAGCTCGTTCTCGAAGACCATCGCGCCGGGCTATCGCATCGGCTGGCTCGCCTCCAACCGCCGCCACGATCAGATCCTTGCCGCGAAGTTCGCGCTGTCGCTGAGCGGCGCGGCCTTGCCGCAGAAGGCGATGGCGGATTTCCTCGGCTCCGGCGGCTACGACGCCCATCTGCGGCGCATCCGCAAGGTGTTCGCCGCCAACATGGACCGCATGCGCCGCACTGTCGACCGCAGCTTCCCCAAGGAGACGCGGATGACCGACCCCAGAGGCGGCTTCGTGCTCTGGCTGGAGCTGCCCGCGGAGTTCAATTCCGACGCACTTTATGACCGCGCCATCCGCGAACGCATCTGCTTCGTGCCCGGCAGCCTGTTCACGGCGACATCAGATTATCGCAACTGCCTGCGGCTGAGCTGCAGCCACGACTGGGACGCACGCATCGAGCGCAGCGTCGAACGGCTGGGGGAGCTGGCTCATGAGCCGCTCGCCTAGACACCGTTTCCTGAGAGCCGGCAATTGATGGGCGGTGGAAGTCTGGCCGTCTCCACCCTCGCCATGCTCCGCGAAAGCGGAGCATCCAGTATTCCGCGGCAGAAGATGCGAACCGCGACGTTTCGGCGTACTGGATCGTCCGCCTTCGCGGACGATGACAGCGATGGTTCAACCATGGATCTGCGCGAGCGGTCAGTTCAGCCCCGCCTAGCGCTTGGCCGGCAGCACGAACACTTGGCCGGGATAGATCAGATCGGGCCGGCGGATCTGCTCGCGGTTGGCACGGTAGATGACCGCATAGCGCGTGCCCTCGCCGAGCAGGCGCCGGCTGATGTGCCACAGACTGTCGCCGCGCGACACGGTGATCGTCCTGGCGCCACCGCCGCGGGCGGGTGATGCCGCCATGTCCTTGAGGTCGGCCGGCGATGCCGCCGCAAGCTGCGTGCGCGCGCCTGGAGCGCTTGCGCTCGCGGGAGCGGCTGCGCTCCCCTGGCCGGCGGCCGCGGGCAGCGAGGCCGTGGTCAGCGTCTCCGGTACGTTCAAAGGCACTTCCGCGCGGGCCTGAACCGTGCCCGACTTGGCATCCACCTCGTCGAGCCGCAACCGGTCCTTGCTGCCCCAGGCGGCGTCCTTGATGGTCGCCGCGAGACGACCGTCAGCACCGGCAATGGCCGAGCTGACCAGGCGATCGTTGAGATAGAGCCGCACCGTCGCGCCGGGCCGGGCCCGTCCACTGACGCGCAGATTTCCGTTCGGCTCGAAGTCCACGGCCTCTATCGCCACGGCCTGAGGCGTCGCCCCCTCAGGCTTCGACAGCACGCGGGTCGGCTGGTCCGGCGCGATCAACGCGACCGTAGGCGGTTGCTTTCGGGCGTCGACCACGACGGCCACGCTCTGCTTGGATGACACCTCGCGGCCGTCGAGCTGCCGTGACCGCAGGGTCAGGTCGAACGCTCCAGCCGGCAAGGGAGGCGGAACCATGGAGAATTGTCCCGATCGATCGGCAACCGTTTGCGCATGCGGTTCGCCGTTGCGCAGCAGTTCGACGGTCGCGCCGGGCGCGGCCCGGCCTGCGACCACGGTCTCCCCCGAGGGCTCCACGCTGACCACGTCGAACGACGGCTCGTCGCTGTCGAGAGCGGCTGGCGCGACCGGCGCCAACAGCGCTGCCAGACCGCTAGCCTGTTGTCGGGCAGTCGCCAGCGCGGCCGCAGCTTGCTTCGCGCCGCCCGGGTCTGCCGGCTCCTGCTCCACCACCGCGCGGCCCGGAGCCGCTGGGGCAGACGCCGCTCGCGGTGCTGCAGCATCCGTCGGGCTTGCGGCCGACGGCTCACGCTTGAAGATCGAAAGGTCGAGATCGATACCAGGCGCCAGCACGATCGCGGCAGCGCCCGTCGCGAGCGCGGCCACGAAACCGCCTGCCCAAAACACACCTCGACTGATTCCGGTGCTCATGCGCAGCTCCGTCCTGTTCGCGGCGAACACGGAGACGACGGCTCCGCCAGCAGGATGCTCGGTTCGCTCTTAGCACCATGTTCGCCGAAACGCCATCATTCGGCTGAACGGGCCCATGCTCGGCATCATCCCTTTAGCCGAATACCCCCACGCCATTTTGCTGTTTCTTTTTTCCAGAAATCATGTATGATCTCCCCATCCCGCCTCGTTGCGAGGGGCGTACGCGTCGTCACGGACGTTGGGGCGGGCTGCGGTGGACGTGGGCTGCGATGCACGACGGGCATGGCCGCTCGCGGACGACGAAGTCGCGTGGTCCTGGCGCCCCGATGCTGGCGCTAAGTTCGTGCCGGTGCCGATAGAGTCACGGCGCGGATGACGGGGGCAAGAAAGCCCGGTCCCCGGGGAGATCGCGTATAAGTTGTTAAAGCCATTGCGCAGGGAATGCCGGCTACGGCTTTGCCTGTGGTACCTGCCGCCTGCATTTTTTTCGCAGGCGGGCCATGGGTGAGGCCTTCACCCGGCATTCCCTGCGCCCTCGTTTCGAGGGCTCGCTGCCCAAAGCTCGGACGCTTATGCGTCACGAGGCATTTCGCATGCGGTATCAATTGCTGGTTGTTTGAGGCGGTGCCCAGCTCCCGCCCCACTGCAATGCACAACGCGTAGTCCTACGGTGCCCATCTTTTACGCAACCTTTAACGGATTGGGGCCTCTTGTTAGTTCCAAGGTTGGCATTCCGACACCGAATACGACTGGGCAGCTGGAGTTCATATCCGTGCGCAAGAATCTACCCGTCACGTCCAATGAATACCCGATCACCGACGAGACGCTGATCGTCTCGCGCACCGATCTCAAGGGCAAGCTGACCTATTTCAACGACCAGTTCGTCGACGCCGCCGGCTTTACGCCGGACGAGCTGATGGGCCAGCCGCACAACATCATCCGTCATCCCGACATGCCGGAGGCCGCATTCGCCAACCTCTGGGACACGCTGAAGCAAGGCAAGCCGTGGGCCGGCGCCGTCAAGAACCGCCGCAAGAACGGTGACTTCTACTGGGTGCAGGCGACCGCGTCGGCGATCCGCGAGAATGGCGAGATCACGGGCTACACCTCCATCCGCACCAAGCTGCCGGCCGAGCAGCGCGCCGAGGCCGAGAAGGTCTACGGGCTGCTGAATCAGAACAAGGCGCAGGGCTACGCGATCAGCGCGGGCGTCATCCGCCGCCGCTCGGTGTTCGACCGCCTGTCGCTGTTCACGGGTACGCTCAGGGCGCGCCTGACGACCTTGGCCGCGGTGCTGGGCGTGTTCATGCTGATGATCGGCGCGGCCGGCCTGCTCTCGACCCGCTCCACCAACGTCGCCATGAAGTCGCTGTACGAGGATCGCACGATCCCGCTGGCGCAATTGCTCGAGATCAACGATCGCACCTTGCAGAACATGTCGTCGCAACAGTCCGCGGCGGCGAACGGCAAGGCCGGAAAACCGATCGACGGCATCAGGGCGCTGGTGGACGGAAACAGCGCCAGGATCACCAAGGTGTGGGCCGACTACATGGCGAGCTACCTGACGCCGGAGGAGAAGATCGTCGCCGATGCCTTCGCGATCAGGCGCAAGGCCTATCTGGAGGAAGGCATCAGGCCAGGATTGGCTCTGCTCGAGCAGGGCAAGTTCGACGAGGCGAGCCAGCATATCGCCACCAAGGGGCATGATCTGTTCGAGGCCACCAAGCACGAGCTCGACAAGCTCGTTCAGATCCAGGTGAAGGAAGGCAAGGCGCTCTACGAGGAGGCCGAGAGACAATATCTGGTGGTGCTCGCGATCATTTCGGTGATGATCCTGGCGGGTATCGGAATCGGTGCTACGTTCAGCCTGCAGAGCATCCGCGCGGTGCTGCGGCCGCTCAAGGTGCTCAACGACGCGATGCAGAACATCAGCCAGGGCAAGCTCGACAACCGCATCCCGGTGGAGCGCGACGACGAGCTCGGCGAGGCGCTGCGCAACCTGCAGACCGTGCAGGCGATCGTCCGCTTCAACAGCGAGGAAGTGAAGGCTGTGCAGCACTCGGCCGAGGTCAAGCGCAAGGCCGGAATGAACAAGCTCGCCAGCGAATTCGAAAGCGCGATCGGCGGCATCGTGCAGACGGTATCCTCGGCGTCGTCGCAGCTCGAGACGTCCGCCGGCACGCTGACCTCGAACGCGACGCGCTCGCAGGAGCTCGCCACTACCGTGGCCGCCGCGTCCGAGCAGGCCGCGACGAACGTGCAGTCGGTCGCCTCGGCCACCGAGGAACTGACTTCGTCGGTGACCGAGATCAGCCGCCAGGTGCAGGAATCGGCGCGCATCGCCAACGGCGCCGTCGATCAGGCACGCACCACCAACGACCGCGTCAACGAGCTCTCGAAGGCAGCTGCGAGGATCGGCGACGTGGTCGAGCTGATCAACACCATCGCCGGCCAGACCAACCTGCTGGCGCTGAACGCTACCATCGAGGCGGCGCGCGCCGGCGATGCCGGCCGCGGCTTCGCCGTAGTCGCGTCCGAGGTCAAGGCGCTCGCCGAGCAGACCTCGAAGGCCACCGGTGAGATCGCCCAGCAGATCTCGGGCATCCAGGCGGCGACGCAGGAATCGGTGTCGGCGATCCGGGAGATCAGCACGACGATCGAGCGGCTGTCGGAAATCTCCTCGACCATCGCCGCCGCCGTCGAGCAGCAGGGCGCGGCGACGCAGGAGATCTCGCGCAACATCCAGGAGGCGTCGCGCGGCACCACCGAGGTCAATACCAACATCGTCGACGTCCAGCGCGGCGCCTCGCAGACCGGCTCTGCTTCGGGCAACGTGCTGTCGGCGGCGCAGTCGCTGTCACAGGAAAGCGACCGGCTGCGGCAGGAGGTCGACCGTTTCCTCGGCAACGTGCGGGCGGCTTGAGCCGCCCCGCGCTCACCGCCCGGTCAGCCGGATCGGGCGGCCCTGACTGATGAAGGCGTAATGGCCGGCGCCGATGCCGCCGACCATCAGCGCCTCGACGACGGGCTCGGCGATCTCACCGGTCGCGGCCCAGTCGATGACGAAATTGGCGCCCGTGCCGCCGCGGGTGTCCTTGATGGGCACGAAGACCTCGACGGTCGCGAACGGCCTCAAGGCGACGGGCTCGCGCAGATGCGCCTACACCAGCGTGCCGGCCGTATCGTAATAGTTGATGCGCCGGACGATCAGCGGCCGCTGCTCGGAGGCGTTGTGGATGCTCAGCGTCACCGAGAAATCGGCCTGGACCCGGCCCGGGGTCATCGCGACGCTGGAATAGACGGGGACATAGACGGCGCCCGTGACCGTGACGGGCTCCGCCGGAACTGGCGTCAGCGAGCTCGCGAAAGCGGCGGTCACGTCGTCGGCGGCCTGCGCCGCGCCGGCCGCAGCAGCTGCGATGAGCAGCAGCGCGAATGCGCCGGTCCGGATGTGACAGATTGCGGGTTTCCTTGCGCGGCGGCACGACATAAGTTGCCCCCCGGGGGTTGCTTCATGCATGAACTGATCGGCGACATCACGCTCTGCATCCTGTTTGCGTGGGTGCTTGGACTGGCGGCGCATAAATGGCGCCAGCCCTCGATTCTCGCTTATCTGGTCGCGGGCTTCGCCATTGGCCCCTTCGGCACCGGCTGGGTCAAGTCCCAGGAGTCGATTTCGGTGATCTCGGAGCTCGGCCTGATTTTCATGCTGTTCATGATCGGGCTCGAGATCGACCTCAAGAAGATCATCCGCGCCGGCCCGGTGATTCTCATCGCGGGCGGCGTCCAGCTGCTCGGCGGCGCCGCGCTCGGCATCCTGTTCTTCGTCGCGATCGGCATGCGGATGGGCGCCGAGAGCTACGACGCACTCTATCTCTGCGTCGCCTGCGCGCTGTCCTCGACCGTCATCATCGTCAAGGTGCTGTACGAGAAGCGCGAGCTCGACACCCTTCCCGGCCGCATCACGCTCGGCGTGCTCGTGCTGCAGGACGTGTTCGCGATCCTGTTCCTGGCGGTACAGCCGAGCCTCGACGACCTCCATGTCAGCGTGATCCTGCTGTCGTTCGCCCGCGCCGGCACGCTGGTCGCGATCGCCCTGCTCCTCAGCCGCTACGTCTTGCCGCCGGTGTTCCATCGCATCGCGCGTACCCCGGAGCTGATCCTGCTCGGCGCGCTGGCCTGGTGCTTCCTGATCGGCGAGATCGCAGAAAGGCTGCACCTGTCACGCGAGATGGGCTCGCTGGTCGCGGGCGTCTCGCTATCGACCTTCCCCTATGCGCTCGACGTCACCGCCAAGGTCACGACGTTGCGCGATTTCTTCATCACGCTGTTCTTCGTCGCGCTCGGCATGACCATCCCGATCCCGACGATGTCCGTTGTCGGGCTGGCGCTGGTGATCGCGCTGTTCACGGTGGCGAGCCGGCTGCTCACCACGTTCACGCCGCTTTACATGATGCGGCAGGGCCTGCGCGCCAGCCTGCTGCCGGCGCTCAACCTGGCCCAGATCAGCGAATTCTCGCTGGTGGTGATCCAGACCGGAGCCGCCGCCGGTCACCTCAAGAACGGCACGTCGAGCGCGGCGTCCTTTGCCTTCGTGCTGCTCGCGGTGCTCTCGACCTTCGTCATCGTCCGCTCCGATCCGATCGCGCGGCGAAGCATCCCGCTGCTCAAGCGGATCGGTCTGCGCGACCTCGATGCAAGCAAGGATGGCGAGGCCGGCCACGAGGGCGGACACGGCGCCGGGCGTCCGATCGTGCTGCTCGGATTCTTCCGCACCGCCAGCGCCCTCCTCAGCGAAATCGAGCGCAGCCAGCCGGCGCTGCTGGAGCAGATCGGCGTGGTCGATTTCAATCCGGTGGTGTTTCGCACCCTGTCCGATCGCGGCATCCAGGTGACTTATGGCGACATCAGCAATGTCGACACGCTGGTTCATGCGGGGGTCGGCCAGGCCGAGCTGATCATCCTGAGCATCCCGGATTCGCTGCTCAAGGGCGCCAACAACGAGAAGCTGGTGCGGCACGTCCGCAGCATTAATGCCACGGCCAAGATCGTCGCCACCGCCGACCTGCTCGCGGACGTCAACGATCTCTACGACGCCGGCGCCGACTATGTGACGGTGCCGAGGCTCAGCGATGCGCAGGTTCTGCTTAACCTGATCCAGGACGCCAGCGCCGGGCTGTTGTCGGAGCGCCGCAACGAGGCCGAGGCCATGCTCGCCGATCGCCGCGAGGTGCTGCCATGAGGCCGGCGCGCATCCATCTTCCACAGAATCTCCGATCCCGCTGGACTTGAAGCATGGCAAACACGAACGTTCACGTCGTCGATCACCCGCTGGTCCAGCACAAGCTCTCGCTGATGCGCGAGCGTGACCGCTCGACCAAGGGCTTCCGTGAGCTGTTGAACGAGATCGGCATGCTGCTGGCCTACGAGGTCACGCGCGACCTGCCGCTCGAGCTGGTGGACATCGAAACGCCGATCGCGCCGATGAAGGCGCCGAAGATCGCCGGCAAGAAGCTGACGCTTGCGCCGATCCTGCGCGCCGGCGTCGGCTTCCTCGACGGCATGCTGGCGCTGATGCCGTCCGCGCGCATCGCCCATATCGGCCTGTACCGTGACCCGAAGACGCTGCAGGCCGTCGAGTACTATTTCAAGGCGCCGCAGGACCTGACGGACCGCACGGTGATCCTGATGGACCCGATGCTGGCGACCGGCAATTCGGCCTGCGCGGCGGCCGAACTCCTCAAGACGCGCGGCGCCCGCGACATCCGCTTCGTCTGCCTGCTGGCGGCACCTGAGGGCATCGCGCAATTCGAGAAGGAGCATCCGGACATTCCGATCTGGACCGCCGCGATCGACGAGAAGCTGAACGACCACGCCTACATCGTGCCCGGTCTCGGCGATGCTGGCGATCGGATGTTCGGCACGAAGTGATCGTGCGCGAGCGGTTCAGCAGGACGGTCGCGGCGAAGGACGAATGACGCTGAAGATGCGACCATCGATCACCAGCAGCGCACTCCCGATCACCAGCGCACCGCCGATCTCCCGCAACGAGATGCTTTCGCCGAGCACCAGCGACCCGAGCAGGATCGTCGTCAACGGGATCAACAACGTCACCAGCATCACGTTGGTTGCACCGGAGCGGCGCAGGATTTGGAAGAACACGATATAGGCGAAGGCCGTCGACAGCGCCGCAAGCCCGATGACCGCGAGCCAGGTCTGCAGTCCGGGAATTGGAAGACGCCATGGCTGGTCGACGACAGCGGCGATGGCCAGCATCATCACGCTGGAAGCCGAGAGCTGGAAGGTGGCGGTCGCAAGCGGCGGCGAATGGGCGAGATGGCGGCGCACCAGCAGCGCGGCGATACCGTAGCTGAGCGACGCGCCGAGACCGAACAGAAAGCCGTAGCCGCCTGCCGAGCCGTCGAGCCCCGGCCCACCTCGCAGGATCACGACGCCGACGAGGCCTACGACCAGACCCGCTGCCCGCCGGGCCGACAGCCTTTCCTCTCCCGCGGCTGCCATCACCACGATCGTGAACAGCGGCGTCGTCGCATTGAGGACGGCGGCAAGGCCGGAGGTGATGAACGTCTGGCCGATCACGATCAGGCAGAACGGCACGACATTGTTGAACAGCGCCACGGCAAAGAACGGTCGCCAGCCGGCAAACCCCTTGGGAAAGCCGAGCCCGCGCAGTCGCAACAGCGGCAGCAGGATCGCGGCCGCCAACACGATGCGCAGCAGCACCAGCGTCAGCGGCGGCAATTCCTTCAAGGCAAGGCCGTTGAAGATGAAAGATCCGCTCCAGAGCAGCGACAGCAGCCCAAGCAGCGACCAATCCCGCGTGTCCATCCTGTCGTTCGGGGATGTCATCACCGCAAACCGCTGTTCAATGTCCGCGTGAACGTTGCAGATGAAGCGGAGCAAGGTCCACCCGCTTTCCGTCGGCGCAGACGTCGCGCTCTACCGCGTATCTTTCGGCCGCGAGACCAGCTCGATCATGCGGCCTTCGTCCTCATCCGGCATCGCCGCCTTCGCCCGCGCATAGGCGTCGACGGCTGCCTGGGCCATGACGGGACGCTCACCGAGCAGCTGCTCGGCGAGCTGCAGCGCATAGGCTGCATCCTTGTGACGGAGCACCGCCGTGAAGCTGGCATCGGCGAAGTTGCGCGCGATCATGCGCGGCGCGTGGCGCAGCACCTGCGGGCTCGCCGCGACGCCGCTCTGGATCGCCTCCAGCACGAGCTTCATGTCGAGGCCGGCCTGCTCGGCGATTGCGAGCCCCTCCGCAAGACCTGCGATCTGCATCGCGCCAAGCAGGTTGTTGATCAGCTTGTAGACTGTCCCGGCGCCCACGGGCCCGAAATGGCGAATGGTCGAGCCGATCGGCGCCAGATACGGCCGCGCGCGGTCGAGATCGGCGACGTCGGCGCCGACCAGCAAGGTCAGCTTGCCGCTCGCGGCCGCGTCGGGCAGCCCGGTCACCGGGCAGTCGAGATAGGTCACGCCGCGCGCATCCAGCTCGCGCGACAGGCGCAGCGCATGGTCGCGCGACACGGTCGAGCATTCGATCGCGATCGTGCCGACCCGCATGGTGGCCGCGGCGCCATCCGGCCCGAGCCACACCGCGCGCGAGGCGTCGTCATCAGCCACCATCGTAACGACCGCATCGGCATCGATTGCCGCATCAGCTGGCGAGGTCGACCAGCGCGCGCCGCGCGCGATCAGATCCTCCGCCTTCGCCCGGCTGCGATTCCAGACCGCGACGGAATAGCCTGCGTCGAGATAACGACCGGCCATGCCATGGCCCATGCGCCCGAGCCCGATGAAGGCAACGCGCGCCACGCTCAATCGACGTCCTCGATCGCAGCGCCTGGCGTCGTGCCGAACGCGCGCTGCGCCAGCGTCGCCGCCATGAACTCGTCGAGATCGCCGTCAAGCACGCCGGCGGTGTCGGACGTCTGCACGCCGGTGCGCAGATCCTTCACCATCTGATACGGCTGCAGCACGTAGGAACGGATCTGGTGACCCCAGCCGATCTCGGTCTTGGCCGCCTGGTCGGCCGCCGCTTTCTCCTCGCGCTTCTTCAACTCGATCTCATAGAGGCGTGCGCGCAGCATGTCCCAGGCCTGAGCGCGGTTCTTGTGCTGTGAGCGACCGGCCTGACAGACCACGGCAACGCCGGTCGGGATGTGCGTCAGCCGCACCGCCGATTCGGTCTTGTTGACGTGCTGGCCGCCGGCGCCGCCCGACCGCATCGTGTCGACGCGGACATCGGACTCCTTGATGTCGATCTTGATGCTGTCGTCGATGACCGGGAAGATCTGCACCGAAGAGAACGAGGTGTGGCGCCGCGCATTCGAATCGAACGGCGAGATTCGGACCAGGCGATGCACGCCCGCTTCCGTCTTCAGCCAGCCATAGGCGTTATGGCCGGAGATCTGGATGGTCGCGGACTTGATGCCGGCTTCTTCACCCAGCGATTCTTCGAGATACTCGACCTTGAAGCCGTGGGTCTCGGCCCAGCGCGTGTACATGCGCAGCAGCATCTGCGCCCAGTCCTGGCTCTCGGTGCCGCCGGCGCCGGCATGGACCTCGAGATAGGTGTCGAACTTGTCGGCCTCGCCGGACAGCAGCGCCTCGAGCTCGCGCCGCGCGACCTCCTTCTTCAGCTCCTTGAGCGCATTCTCGGCTTCAGTGACGACCCCCGGATCGTTCTCGGCCTCGCCGAGCTCGATCATCTCGATGTTGTCGCTGAGCTCACGCTCGACCTTGCCAATGCCGGTCAGCGAATCCTCCAGCGAGGTCCGCTCCTGCATCAGCCGCTGAGCTTTTTGGGGGTCGTTCCAGAGATTGGGATCTTCGGCGAGCTTGTTCAGCTCAGCGAGCCTTGCCGTCGATGTCTCGACGTCAAAGATGCCTCCTCAGCAGCCCGACCGACTGCTTGATCTCTTCTACGATTTTCTCGATTTCGGCGCGCATGTCGCTCTCTTCAGGCCACGGCTCGAAGCGCCGCGGCATCATCTCTCACAGGGGGATGTAACGGCGCTCTGCGCAAAGCGCAATCGCTCTGCACCGCACCAGCACAGTTTCGCCGGCCTAGTAGAGGCTCCCGGTACCCGGACGGATGATGAAGCTGCCCGCATCAGGCTGGCCGCCGCCCTGCGACGGCATCACACGTCCATCGGCGTCGGCGACACCGATGACCGAGTAGTTGTCCGGCGGCGCCGTACCAGGCTTGAACGCCTCCATGATGGTACGGCCGCCGTCGCCCGGGCTCGCCCGCATGCCGGTCTTGGCGTCGACACGCACCAGCTTGATGCCAGCCGGGATCTTGAAGGGCGTGGCCGGCTTGTCGGCCAGCGCGAGCTTCATGAAATCTTTTGCGATCGGCGCGGCCAGATGACCGCCGGTCGCAGCATTACCCTTACCGAGCGGCCGCGGCTTGTCGTAACCCATGTAGATCGCGACGGCGAGGTCCGGCGAGAAGCCGACGAACCATGCGTCCTTGGCCTCGTTGGTGGTGCCGGTCTTGCCGGCGATCGGCTTGCCGACCTCCCTGAGCACGGTTGCCGTACCCGCCTGCACCACACCCTCGAGCATCGAGGTGATCTGATAGGCGGTCATCGAATCCAGCACCTGCTCGCGGCGGTCGACCAGTTGCGGCTCGCTCTGATTCTTCCAGCCGTCCGGCGCGTCGCAGCCGCGGCACTCGCGGGCATCATGCTTGAAGATGGTGTGGCCGTAGCGATCCTGGATCCGGTCGATCAAGGTCGGCTTCACCCGGCGGCCGCCATTGGCCATCATCGAATAGGCCGTGACCATGCGCATGGCCGTGGTTTCGCCCGCACCGAGTGCGTAGGACAGGTAATTCGGCAGTTCGTCATAGACTCCGAACCGTTTGGCATACTCGGAAATCAGCGGCATGCCGACGTCCTGCGCCAGACGCACGGTCACCGTGTTCAGCGACAGGCGCAGCGCGTTGCGCAAGGTCGTGGGCCCGAGATACTTGCCGTTGGTAAAGTTTTCGGGGCGCCAGACCTGGCCACCCTGCCCCTGGTCGATCTCGATCGGTGCGTCGACGACCTGGGTCGACGGCGTATAGCCGTTGTCGAGTGCTGACGAATAGACGATCGGCTTGAATGACGATCCGGGCTGCCGGTAGGCCTGCGTTGCGCGGTTGAACTGGCTCTGGTCGAAGGAGAAGCCGCCGACCATCGCGAGCACACGGCCCGTATTCGGGTCCATGGCAACCATCGCGCCGGACACTTCGGGCAGTTGCTCGAGGCGATACTGGCCTTCGACCGGATTGCCTTCCTTGTACAGCGGATCCGCATAGATCACGTCGCCCGGCTGCAGCACCTGGGCGACCGACGTCGGCACCTTGCCACGGCCATTGGCCGTCGCAGCCCGCGCCCATTTCACGCCGTCGAGCGTGATCAGGCCAGTCTGGCGCTCCTTGCTGACGGCGCCGCCAAGCTCCCGCGGCGGCTGGAATCCGATGCGGGCGGACTGGTCACTGGTCTCGAGCACCACGGCCATCCGCCACGGTGAGATGTCCGAGAGCGATTTGATGTCCGCGAGCTTGACGCCCCAGTCGCCCGAAGTATCGAGCTTGGAGACAGGCCCGCGATAGCCCTGCTCCTGGTCGTACCTCACGAGTCCGGCGACCATGGCCTTGCGCGCCATGACCTGGATCTTCGGATCGAGCGTCGTCCGGACGGACAGGCCGCCCTCGTAGAGCTTCTTCTCGCCATAACGCTCGAAGATGTCACGGCGCACTTCCTCGGCGAAATATTCACCTGCAAAGATGTGGGCGCCGGTGTTGCGGCTCGCGATCGTCAGCGGGTCCTTGCGCGCCTTGTCGGCGTCGGCCTGCTTGATCCAGCCGTTCTCAAGCAGACGATCGACGACGTAGTTGCGGCGCTCGATGGCGCGGTCGCGATTCCGGATCGGATGCAGGCTGCCCGGCATCTTCGGCAGAGCCGCCAGATAGGCGGCCTCGGCCACCGTCAGTTCGTTGACCGACTTGTCGAAATAGACCAGCGACGCCGCGGCGATGCCGTAGGCGCCGGAGCCGAGATAGATCTCGTTGAGATAGAGCTCGAGAATCTTGTCCTTCGAGTAGGTGCGCTCGATGCGCATCGCCAGCAGCGCTTCCTTGATCTTGCGGGCGAACGATACCTCGTTGGTCAGCAGGAAGTTCTTGGCGACCTGCTGCGTGATCGTCGAGGCACCCTGCGGGCGGCGATTCGAGCCGAAGTTCTGGGCGTAGACCACGGCAGCGCGCGCCATGCCGGTGAAGTCGATGCCGCCATGCTCGTAGAAGTTCTTGTCCTCGGCGGCGAGGAAGGCGTTGATGACGAGCTTGGGAACCGCCTGGATCGGCAGGTACAGCCGACGCTCCCGGGCATATTCACCGACCAGCGAGCCGTCGGCCGCGTGCACGCGCGTCATCACCGGCGGCTCATAATCCTGCAGCTGGGAGTAATCAGGCAGGTCCTTGGAAAAATGCCAGATCAGGCCGGCCGCTGCTGCCACACCGACCAGGAACAAGACGGTACCGGCCGCGAACAGGAAGCCCAAAAACCGCACCAGAAAGCGCATCGGCGAATATCCGTTCCAACTCTTGTTTCGTCTCTCGGCTCGGACGCGGCGCACCCACGGGCGCTACCGCCAAAAATCACACGGTCGGCTGCAATGCCGCGTGACCCATGCCAGAGAAACGCACGGTCAAGCCTATCAGCGGTCAAGCCTATCACAAGTCTGCCGAGAAGGAATCTTCACTGATTCCGGGTGCCTCGCAGCACGTTTATAGGGATGTTGCTGTGGCCAAACTAGGGCTTTGCGCGTACCGGCCCCGGCTTGTCCGGCCTGTCGGGGCCCGCATTGGCGATGCGCTTGGCCAGAAAGGCATCGATCGCCCGCGCCATTGCGTCCGCCGTGCGCGACCGCCATGCGTCGGAGACCAAGTTTCCCATATCGCCCTTATTGGAGACATAGCCGAGTTCGACCAGCACGGATGGCACGTCGGGCGCCTTGAGCACGCGGAAACCGGCCGATTTGAGCGGGCGCTTATGCATATGCACCGCCGTCTTCATGTCGTTCATCAGCAGACGGGCGAACCGGTTGGAAAACGTCCGCGTTTCCCGGCGGGCCAGATCGATCAGGATGTCGGCCACGTCAGCCGGCTCCTCCGTCAGATTGACCCCGCCGATCTGGTCGGCGCGGTTCTCGGCCTCGGCCAGCCGTTCCGCCTCGACGTCGGACGCCTTGTCGGACAGCGTGTAGATGGTCGCGCCCTGCGCAGTGCCCTCACCTCGCGGCAGCGCATCGGCGTGGATGGAGACGAACAGCGCCGCCGACTGCTTCTGGGCGATGCGGACCCGGTCTCCGAGCGGGATGAAGGTGTCGTCGTCGCGGGTCATGACCACGCGGAACTTGCCCGACCGTTCCAGCCGGTCGCGCAGCGCCTGGCCGAAGGCGAGCACCAGATTCTTCTCCGGCACCTCCCCGCCCTGTGTGCCGTAGTCCACGCCACCATGACCGGGGTCGATCACGATCACGGGCCGGGTGTCCGGCGGGCCGTCCGTCGGAGGGGGGGCGATGGCAACCGTGGTCGGCGGCGGCCGGACTGCCGGCGGCGCAGGGTTTCCTGCGACAGCGACCGACGCCGTCGCGGAACTCGAATCGGCAGGCCTGGCGGCAAGACGACTGTCGCTGCCGATGGCGCGGGCGAAGGTCGCCTCGTCGACCTCCTCCAGTTCGAGCACCAGCCGCGGCGGCTGACCGTTGGCGGCATCCAGCACCGTGGAGTTGGCGATTCGGGCCGGGCCGGTGAGATCGAACACGATGCGGGACCCACCGGGCATCACCATCCCATAGCGGAACGCCTTCACCAAACCCCGGCCGCTGGTCCCGGCTCCGGTGGGCAGATGAAAGCTGACCTGGGGCAGGTCGACGACGACGCGATAGGGTTCGCTGAGCAGGAAGGCTCGAAACGGCACCGTCCGGTCGAGATCGAGCACGAATCGGGTCTGTCGGGAATCGCCGGCGACCCGCGCATCGGTGGCGATCGGGAACCCTGGCCCGACCACGGCAGGCGGCACCTGGCCGACCGGCCCGCTCTGGGCGCGGGCCGGAATGACGGCCGCACATAACATTTGCGTGACGCACAGCGACGCGCATCCCAGCAAAGAAAGGTAATTCGCCCGGCCAGCTGCCAAATCGATGCCTCCGCGGGATGGTCTTACCGCAACCAATCCCAGGGGTTAACCGCCAAATTTTGTCATTTTCGTTAAAGGCCACCGATTGTTGCGGTTCCGCGACGCTTCGCTTGCGCGACCTGACCATTCCTCGTATGTACGAAGGGCTGAAGGCTAATCCTTACTGCCGGTTGTGTCGCGTTCAACCTCCCGGTGAAACGCCGGAAGCTTCGTGATCGGGGTGCTCGGTATCGGGTCCTCGATCGTGGCGGAGATTCCAGCGCCTTTCCGACGCTCCACCAAAGCCTGCGCGATCCCGCGCGGCCGCAACGGAGAGCCGGTCACGAGCCGAGTGGCGCCTGTCAGGCGCCTCCTCGCAGAGACCGCCCGGGCACCAGGTCAGACACGGTATAGCCTGATACCGCACCCGTGACAGGGTGGGTATTCGATCCAGGCAAGCGTTTCGGCGCAATCTGGCCTTCGGCAACAGAGCAAGGCGGCACCCGCTGCCGCCCACGTATTCCAGACGGGCCGACGCTTGATGCGCCAGACTGAGTTGCCAACCATGACCAGCGGACGATCCGCGCCGATGCGGGGCCAGACCCCTGCCCGGCCAATCGCCCCGCCGGCATCAGGGTTGGCGCGGCGCGACCAGCTGCGTTTAGGCCTTCCCCTCACCCCCGAATCAGGTGGACCGTCGCGTCATCCGACAGCGCGCCACGCGCTCGCGGCCAATCGCGCCCGTCGCCTCCAAGAGTTCCAATATGCCCAACAAGATGTTGATCGATGCTACCCACCCGGAAGAGACCCGGGTCGTTGTCGTCCGCGGCAACCGCGTCGAGGAATTTGATTTCGAAACGGCCCAACGCAAGCAGCTCCGCGGCAACATCTACCTGGCCAAGGTTACCCGCGTTGAGCCCTCGCTGCAGGCCGCCTTCGTCGAGTATGGCGGCAACCGCCACGGCTTCCTGGCCTTCAGCGAAATCCATCCGGACTATTATCAGATCCCGGTCGCCGACCGGCAGGCTCTGATCGAGGCCGAGGAGCGCGCGCATCGCGAAGCCGAAGAGGAAAGCGAGAACCGCTCCAATCGCCGCCGCAACCGGCACCGCAGTTCGCGACGCCGCGGCAGCGGCGAACGGGTTCAGAGCGAGATCGTCGAGGCCGCCGAGGCAGGCCTCCCTGCCCAGACCCAAGGGCATGAGGCCGACCACGAGGCGCATGAGCACCACGCCTATGCGCAGGACGACGATCGGCCGCACGCCGACGCGACCGATCCCAGCGAGGCGCAGGGCTTCTCCGAGGGCCCGGTCAAGGCCCAGGGTCAGGACGCGCCGGGCGAAGCTCACCACGGTGCAGCCGACGAATCGCGCGACCAGGCCGACGAGCCGCACGATGCCGTCGCCGCGCAGGACCGTGTGGCGGCTGCCGAACAGCCCGCCGGCGAAGCCGCGGACACCGCGGTCGCGCAGAACGGCGACGCGACCTCTGCCGAGGCGGCCAGCCCCGCTGTCGCCGCGGAAGAGCACGACGAAGAACATGACCATGCAAGCCATGATCATGACGAGCATGGTCATGACGAACATGACCATGACGACCATGACCATCACGATCACGACGAACATGATCACCACGATGACGGCGCGCCCGTAGCCGAGCATGACGGCAACGGCGTCACGATCGTGCCGGGCGACGACAACGGCGCTGAATCGGGGTCCGGCGACCACGAGGACGACGAGGACGACGGCGAGGAGATCGAGGAAGAGCTCGTCGAATCCGTCGGCGGCGATGACGTGCTGGAAGAAGTGCCTGAGCGCACCTTCCGCCCGCGCCGCCAGTACAAGATCCAGGAGGTCATCAAGCGCCGCCAGGTGATGCTGGTGCAGGTCGTGAAGGAGGAGCGTGGCAACAAGGGCGCGGCGCTGACGACCTATCTGTCGCTGGCCGGCCGCTACGCCGTGCTGATGCCGAACACGGCGCGCGGTGGCGGCATCAGCCGCAAGATCACCTCGGCGCAGGACCGCTCGCGGCTGAAGGAAGTGGTGCAGGACCTCGACGTGCCCGAGGGCATGGGCGTCATCCTGCGCACCGCCGGCGCCAACCGCACCAAGCCCGAGATCAAGCGCGACTTCGAATATCTGCTGCGGCTGTGGGAAACGGTCCGCGACATGACCCTGAAGTCGCAGGCCCCGACCCTGGTCTACGAGGAAGGCTCGCTGATCAAGCGCTCGCTGCGCGACCTCTATAACAAGGAGATCGACGAGATCCTGGTGGCCGGCGAAGCCGGCTACCGCGAGGCGCACGACTTCATGAAGATGCTGATGCCGACCAACGTCCGGGCGGTGAAGCAGTATCGCGACGGCCAGCCGCTGTTCTCGCGCATGGGCGTCGAAAGCCAGCTCGACGCGATGTTCTCGCCGACCGTCCAGCTGCGTTCGGGCGGCTATATCGTGCTCAACCAGACCGAGGCGCTGGTCTCGATCGACGTGAACTCCGGCCGCGCTACGCGCGAGCATCACATCGAGGACACCGCGCTCAAGACCAATATGGAGGCCGCCGAGGAAGTGGCGCGCCAGCTCCGGCTGCGCGACCTCGCCGGGCTGATCGTCATCGACTTCATCGACATGGACGAGAAGCGCAACAACCGCTCCGTCGAGCGCAAGCTGTCCGACTGCTTGCGGCAGGATCGCGCGCGCATCCAGGTCGGCCGCATCTCGCATTTCGGTCTGCTGGAGATGTCGCGCCAGCGCATCCGCGCCAGCGTGCTGGAAAGCTCGACCGAGCCGTGCGCGCATTGCGGCGGCACCGGCCACGTGCGCTCGGTATCCTCGGTGGCGCTGCAGCTCTTGCGCAGCCTCGAAGAGACGCTGATGAAGGGCGCGACCCACAACCTCGTGGTCCGCACCCGCACCGAGGTGGCGCTCTACGTGCTCAACCACAAGCGCGGCCATTTGCGCGACCTTGAGAACAGCTTCAAGGTGTCGCTCGCGGTCATCGCCGATCCGACTGTGAGCGGCCAGCAATCCTTCATCATCGATCGCGGCGAGCAGGTGCATACGCTGGAGGCCGCCAAGGCGCTGCTCGCGGCGCAGGCCTCCGCGCCGCCGCTGGTGGCCGAGGAAGTCTTCGACGACGAGGAGACGTTCGACATCGAGACGGAATCCGAGGTCGAGACCGAGGAGACCGAAGGCCTGTCCGAGGATGCGGCCGACGGCAGCGCTGCCGAAGGCGAGCGGGACGGCGCGCGCCGCAAGCGGCGACGGCGCCGGCGCGGCCGCGGCGGCGAGACCCGCGAGGGCACGCTGCCTGAAGGAACGGCCGGACTGCAGCCCGCAGAGCCGGGCCTTGCCGCCGAGCAGTCAGCCGAGGACTCCGACGGCGAAGACGACGAGTCGGAGGAACAGCCTGCGTTCGCCCAAGGCGAGCAGACGGATCAGCCTGGCGGCGAGCGGCGTCCGCGCCGGCGTGGACGCCGCGGCGGTCGCCGTCGGCGCGGTGGCGCGGAAGAAGGTCTCGCCGCGTCAATCGGCGACGAGCTCGCGCCGGCTTCGGCATCGGAGGCAGAAGCCGCCGTGGCCGATTTCGACGGCAATGGCGCTTCCCGCCACGACGAGGAAGAACCGGCCGAACCCGCGGCGCCGGTCCATGCGGCGGCCGCAGCCGAGGCCGATGAGCCCATCGCTGACGCCTCCGTGCCCGTGCCCCAGGCTGCTCCTCGACAACCCGAAGTGCAGCAGACCGAGGCTCCGAAGACGGAATCCGAGAAGACCCCGCGCCGTTCGACGGTTCGCGAGAAGGTCAGCTTCCTCACCGAGCCCAGGCCCGAGAGCGCGGTTTCGGCCGTCAACGTCGCCGAGAGCAGCGCGCCCGCTCCGGCTGTCGACGTCGCTGCGTCCGAGCCGGTTGCCACCGAGCCGGCGGCCACCGATTCCTCGTCCCCTGCGGCCCCGCGCCGGGCCGGCTGGTGGTCCCGCCGTTTCGGTGGCGGGCAGTAAGCCCCCCGCTTTCCGACGCTTCAATGCAAAGCGCCCGGCCAGATGGCCGGGCGTTTTCATATGACGTTCTTCCATGGCCCCGAATGCGCCGACCGGCGCCGACTTCATGACGATGGCGATGACGCCGAACACCGCATGCGCCGTATCGTCGATCACGTCCCGCGGCCGCTGACCGCGCTCGCCGCGCGCCATCAGCGCGAAGCCGAACGGGATCGCGAAAGCAGCACCTGCAGGATGTCGCCGCGCGCCAGGGCGCCGACGTCCTGCCCGCCCTACGCGAGCCAGCGGGCGATCCGGGAGACGGCCTCGCGCATGTCCTCGGCCGAACGCGCATAGGAAAAGCGCACGAAGCTGCGGCCGTGGATCGGATCGAAGTCGACGCCGGGCGTGGCCGCAACATGGGTCTCCTCCAGCATCCGCTTGGCGAAGTCGAAGCTGTCGGAGGTGAAGTCGGACACGTCGGCATAGAGGTAGAACGCGCCGTCGGCGGGCAGAAAGCGGGTCAGGCCGGCCTTCGGGAAACCCTCGATCAGGATGCGGCGGTTCTCCTGATAACCGTGCTTGATCGCCTCCATTTCGGTCCGGCCGTCGAACGCCGCTTCCGCAGCGATCTGCGACAGGGTCGGAACCGAAATCGCGAGGTTCTGCTGCAGACGCTCGATCGGCCGCGCCAGCGCATCCGGCACCACCATCCAACCGATGCGCCAGCCGGTCATGCAGAAGTACTTCGAGAACGAGTTGATGATCAGGGCCTCGCTCGACAGCTCCGCCGCCGTCACCGCCGGAAACGCGTAGTCCAGACCGTGATAGATCTCGTCGGAGATGAAGCGGATGCCCGCATCGCGTGCGGCTGCGATGACGCCGCCCAGCGCCTCACGCGACATCATGGTGCCGGTCGGATTGGCGGGACTTGCCACCAGCACGCCCTTCAGCGGCGTCTTGCGGTGAACGGCAAGCAGCGCCTCGCCGGTCAGGGCGTGACGGTTCTCCGCCGTGGTCTCGATCAGCACCGGCTCGCAGCCCAGCGCCGTCAGGATGTGGCGATAGGGCGGATAGCCAGGCACGGTCACGGCCACGCGATCGCCGGGCTCGAACATCGCCAGGAACGCGAGGATGAATCCGGCCGAGGATCCCGTCGTGATCACGATCCGCGCCGGATCGATCTCGCAAGCGTGCGTCTCGCGATAGTGCCGCGCGATTCGCTGTCGCAGCGACAGCAGGCCGAGCGCCGAGGTGTAATCGATGCGTGCCTGATCGAGCGCAGCGTGCGCGGCCGCGATGGCCGCTCGCGGCGCAGGCGCCGCAGGTTGGCCGACCTCCATGTGGATGACATGTCCGCCGCCCGCCTCGATCCGCTCGGCCGCAGCCATCACGTCCATCACCATGAACGGCGGAACATTGCTGCGCGCGGACGGCGCCGTCAGGTTGGCGATCCGCTGTTCCAATGTCGGTATCACTGTCGCATCCACCATCGATATCTGCTATTGACCCCGGCTGTTCGGACCCGCTCCGTGAACCGGTCGAGGTCAGCCCATGGGCCTCATTCGCCGCAGATGAGCCGCATTCCGCCGTTTGGTGGGCAATAGCCCGTCTCGAGCCTCGCGCCAATTGCAAAGATCGCCTGATGTCGCTCCGTATCGTGCTTCGCAAGAAACTGTCCGGCGGGCTTGCCGCGGTCGTCGCTGCGGCCGTGACGCTGGCGCCGCTCGCGCCTGCGTCGGCGCAGCAAGGCAAGGGACCGCCGATCCTGCGCGACACCGAGACCGAGGTGCTGCTGCGTGAATATACGCGGCCGATCCTGCGCGTCGCCGGACTCGAAAGGCAGAACATCCAGATGGTCATCATCAACGATGCGTCCTTCAACGCGTTCGTTGCCGACGGCCGCCGCATCTTCGTCAATTACGGCGCGATCCTTCAGTCGGAAAATCCGAACCAGCTGATCGGCGTTCTCGCGCACGAGACCGGCCATCTCGCCGGCGGCCATCTCGCCAAGCTGCGCCAGCAGCTCGCCACCGCCCAGACCCAGATGATCATCGCCACCATTCTCGGCGCCGGCGCCCTCGCCGTCGGCGCGCGCGGCGGCGGCAGCGGCCTCGCCAATGCCGGCGCCGCGACGCTGTCCGCGCCGGGCGAGGTCATCCGCCGCTCGCTGTTGTCGTATCAGCGCCAGCAGGAGGAGAACGCCGACCGTGCGGGGGTGAAATTCCTCACTGCGGCAGCGCAATCGCCGAAGGGCATGTACGAGACGTTCAAGCGCTTCACCAATGAGAGCCTGTTCGCCGCGCGTGGCGCCGACCCCTATCTGCAATCACATCCGATGCCGGCCGATCGCGTCGAGGCGCTCGAGGGCCTTGCGCGCCAGAGCCCCTATTGGGACAAGAAGGACGACCCCGCGCTGCAGCTCCGCCACGACATGGTCCGGGCCAAGATCTCGGCCTTCATGGAACGGCCGGACACGGTGGCACGGCGATATCCCTTGTCGGACACCAGCCTGCCCGCCCGCTACGCCAGGGCAATCTCCACCTACCTGCATGGCGACCTGCGCAGCGCCCTGAGCCAGATCGACGCCCTGATCCAGGTGCAACCCAACAACGCCTATTTCTACGAGGTCCGTGGCCAGGCCCTGCTGGAGGGCGGCCGTCCCACTGAGGCGATCGCCCCGCTGCGCAAGGCGGTGCACCTGTCCAATAACGCTCCGCTCATCGAGATGTTACTTGGTCAGGCCTTGGTGGCATCCGAGAACAAAGCCTACACTGACGAGGCGATCTCGATCCTGCGCGCGGCAGTCGCGCGCGAATCCGAGGCACCGCTCGGCTATTCCCAGCTCGCGATGGCCTATGGCCGCAAGGGCGACTATGCGGAGGCGGATCTCGCCTCGGCGCAGGCCGCCTTCCTGCGTGGCGACAACAAGACGGCGCGCGAGCTTGCCTCGCGTGCGAAAACCCGCTTCGCGGTAGGGTCGCCGGGCTGGGTCAAGGCCGACGACATCGTCACGGCAAAGCCGCTTTCCGGCCAGTAATGTGTCGGACAGCGGGGGTTGGCGCCCGTTGAAGTTTTGAATTACTGCTATCATCCGATCCAGAATATCAAGATACCGATCACGACCATCGACAAGGACCCGATCATTTGACCCAGAGGACCTCCTTCATGCCGTCAGTCCGCACGCTCATTCCCGCGATGTTGTTCGCGCTTTCGCTCTGCGGCGTGCCTCAGCTCGCGTCGGCGGAGAGCTTCTCCGACAGCCAGCGTGGCGAGATCGAGACCATCGTCCGAAACTACCTGATCGCGCATCCCGAGGTGCTCGAAGAGGCGATGGCCGAGCTGCAGAAGCGCCAGACGGCGGCCGAGGCGGCCAAGCACGAGGCCAGCATCAGCAAGAACGCCGAAACCATCTTCAACTCGCCGCGCGGTGTCGTGCTCGGCAACAAGGATGGCGACGTCACCTTCGTCGAGTTCTTCGATTACAATTGCGGCTACTGCAAGCGCGCGATGGCCGACATGATGGACCTGATGAAGAGCGACCCGAAGCTGAAGGTCGTGCTCAAGGAATTTCCGGTGCTGAGCCAGGGCTCGGTCGAGGCCGCGCAGGTCGCGGTTGCCGTTCGGATGCAGGCCCCGCAGAAATATCTCGACTTCCACCAGAAGCTGCTGGGCGGCCGCGGCCAGGCCGACAAGGCCCACGCGCTCGCGGTGGCCAAGGAACTCGGCCTCGACATGGCCCGCGTCGAGAAGGACATGGCGAGCCCCGAGGCCAAGGCGACGATCGAGGAGAACTTCAAGCTCGCCGAGGAGATGGGCATGAACGGCACGCCGAGCTACGTGATCGGCAAGCAGGTCGTGATCGGCGCCGTCGGCGTCGAGGGCCTGCGCGAGAAGATCAGCACGGCCCGCTGCGGCAAGGCGAGCTGCTGAGCATATCTGTCAAAGCGTCTCGCCATCACGAGATCAATCAAAGGCCGGCTGTATCAGCCGGCCTTCTGCTTTTGCCGTGAGCCGGTGAAGAAGCAAGAGACCGGTGGCGCCGCCGCCCTCGCCTATCCCGTCAGCTTCATTCCGAGCCGGGTTCGAAGTGCCTCGCGGATGTGGCCGCGTGCAATCGCCTCGGCCCGATCGGGATCGCGGATCGCGATCGCCTCGATCAGCTCACCATGCTCGGCCGCGGCCGTTGCCGGACGTCCTTCGGCCGCAAACGTTGTGGTTCCCAGCAGCGCTGTCGCCACATGCATGTCCTCGAGGGCGGCATCGAGATAGCGGTTGCGCGCGGCGCGCTGGATCGCACCGTGCATCAGCCGATTCAGCCGCGCGAGCTCGACGGCGTCGCCCTCCCCGCTGACGAAGCGCGCATGAATGTCGCGCAGCGCCGCGATCTCGGCCGGCACGGCATACTGCGCGGCGAGCCGGGCCGCGGCGCCTTCGAGAATCTCCCGCATCGCGTACAGCTCGAGGATTTCATTCTCGTCGAGACTTCGCACGATCAGGCCGCGGCCACCAGCCGGCTGCACCCACCCCTTGGCCACCAGCTTGCCGAAGGCCTCACGGACCGGCGTGCGGCTGACGTTCAGCTTCTGGGCGACCTCATCCTCACGCAGTCGATCGCCGGAGCGATAGAGGCCGTTCTCCAGCGCATGGCACAGCGCACGAAATACCGCTTCGCCGAGAGAGACGTTGTCACGATCGATGGTGAGCGATGGCGATTCCGAGGACATGGGGTCACTGTCTCACAACCTTGTTCCGAACAACAGCATCTCTTGCATGTACTCGTATACAATAGTATACGAACACATGCTTCCGCAGCCGGCACTTCAGCACCGTCCATTGTCGCTAGGCCGACGGCTGCCATGCCGATGGCGTGGCTGTGCGGACGCACGCCGATCCAGGGCCTGCCGCCTTGCGTTCGCAAGGGCCTGCGATGACTGATCAGAGCGATATCGTCGACCATCCCGTGACCTACGACGTCGTCGTGGCCGGCGGCGGCAACGCGGCCCTCTGCGCCGCCATTGCGGCACGGCGCGCCGGGGCCTCGGTCATCGTGCTGGAGGCCGCCTCGAAGTTCTATCGCGGCGGCAATACGCGCCACACCCGCAACATGCGCTGCGCCCATGACGCGGCGACCGCGACGTTGAGCGGCCCCTACACCGAGGACGAGTTCTGGGACGATCTCCTGCGCGTCACCGAAGGCCAGACCAACGAGCAACTGGCGCGGCTGATGATCCGCGAATCCAAGGACATGCTCGACTGGATCGTCGAACAGGGCGTGCGCTTCCAGCCCTCGCTCGGCGGAACGCTGAGCTTAGGACGGACCAACTCGTTCTTCCTGGGCGGCGGCCGGGCCATGCTCAATGCGCTGTATCTCACCGCCGAGCTCCTCGGCGTCGACGTGCGCTACGAGGCCGAGGTGGTGGGGCTGGAGATGGACGACGGCCGCTTCCGCGCGGCGATCGTGCAGCACGGCAACGGCAGGATGCGCATCGGCGGCAAGGCGCTGGTGGCGGCCGCGGGCGGCTTCGAATCCAACATCGACAAGCTGGTCGAGGGCTGGGGCGAGATCGCCCGCAACTTCCTGATCCGCGGCACGCCCAACAATCGCGGCACGGTGCTCGACATGCTGCTCGGCGCCGGCGTCGACAGTATCGGCGACCCCACCCAATGCCATGCGGTGGCGATCGATGCGCGGGCGCCCAAATATGACGGCGGCATCATCACGCGGCTCGACTGCGTCGTGTTCGGCATCGTCGTCAACAACAACGCTGAGCGATTCTACGACGAAGGCGAGGACGTCTGGCCGAAGCGTTACGCCATCTGGGGCCGCCTGGTCGCGACCCAGCCGAACCAGATTGCCTACATCATCTTCGACGCGAAATCGGCGAACCTGTTCATGCCATCGCTTTACCCCGCGATCGAGGCGGCCAGCATCACCGAGCTCGCCGGCAAGCTCGACCTCGATCCCGACAAGCTGACCACCACCGTCGCGCAATTCAACGCATCGGTGCGCGCCGGCAGCTTCAATCCCGACATCCTGGACGATTGTCGCACCGAGAACTTGGCGCCGCCCAAATCGCATTGGGCGCGCCGTCTCGATTCAGCGCCCTTCTACGCCTATCCGGTCCGGCCCGGCATCACCTTCACCTACCTCGGCGTGCGCGTCGATCAAGCGGCAAGGATGATGATGAAGGCCGGCGGGCCAGCCGACAACATGTACGCCGCCGGCGAGATCATGGCCGGCAACGTGCTCGGCCGCGGCTATGCTGCGGGCATCGGCATGACGATCGGCAGCGTGTTCGGCCGCATCGCGGGCCGGGGAGCAGCGACACATGCAGCGCAGTGAGGCGTTGACCGAGGCGGATCGGCTGATGACGATCTGCAATTCCTGCCGCTATTGCGAGGGCCTCTGCGCCGTGTTTCCGGCGATGGAGATGCGCCGCGCCTTCACCGGCGGCGACCTCAACTATCTCGCCAATCTCTGCCATGCCTGCGGCGCCTGCTACGTCGACTGCCAATTCTCGCCGCCGCACGAATTCGACGTTCGCGTCCCGTCCGTTCTGGCCCGGGTGCGGCACGAGAGCTACGCCGACTATGCCTGGCCGCCCGCGCTGGCGCCGCTGTTCAGGCGCAACGGCCTTGCCATATCGCTCATCGCGGTCATCAGCATGGCCGCGTTCGTCCTCGGCTTCGTGGCCTTCAACGATCCCGCCGCGCTGTTTGCAAGCCGGCACGGCCCGGGATCGTTCTACGCGCTCATGCCTCACAACACGATGGCGCTGTTGTTCGGCGCCGCCTTCCTGTGGGCCATCATCGCCATCATCATGGGCGCTCGGGCCTTCTGGAATGACATCGGCGAGCCGAGCTCGACCCTGACGCGCTCACGTCCACTGCTGCGCGCCGTTCGCGACGCAGGCAGCCTGCGCTATCTCGATGGCGGCGGCGTCGGCTGCTACAACGAGGATGAGCGGCCGCGCGACACCCGGCGGTTCTATCACCATCTGACGTTCTGGGGCTTCGTGCTCTGCTTCGCATCGACCAGCGTCGCGACGCTCTATCACTATCTTCTGCACCGCGAGGCGCCCTATCCGTTGTGGGATCTACCCGTCGTGCTCGGCACGCTCGGCGGAATAGGCATCGTGGTCGGTCCGCTCGGACTCTACGCCGCCAAGCGCAGGCGTGAGCCGGCGATGATGGACGGCGGCAGCCGCGGCATGGATGTCGCGTTCTTGGCGATGCTCGTCCTCACCGGCGCGACCGGACTCGCTCTCCTCGTGCTTCGCGAGACCAGCACGATGGGCGTGCTGCTCGCGGTCCATCTCGGTGCGGTGTTCGCGATCTTCATCACGATGCCCTATGGCAAGTTCGTGCACGGCCTCTATCGATTCTTGGCGCTCCTCCGCTACGCGCGCGAACGTCACGGCGCGTAGCTCGTGCGAGGTCGCCATCAACGCGCAACTGATCGCCGTCGTCGTCATGCAGCATTCATGACCCTGAGCATCCGTTCATAAAGTTGCGATCTGCGACATTTTTCCGGAACGATCGGAGACGCACGGAACGACTCCTACCTCCTGCCGTTGTCGGCGCGGGCAGTGCCAATACGAGGAGGATAGAGGATGACCAATCGCTTGATGGTATCAGTTGCTGCAATCGCGCTCCTGGCGGGTGCAGGTTTTGCTCATGCGCAGAGCGCCGGCGGTGCGGGCGGGGCAGTTGGACAGTCCGGCGGCATGAACGCGCCCGGCGGCACGATGCATCGCGACAGCGCCTCGCCTGCGGCCGGCGGCGCGTCCGACATGCGCTCCAGCCAGTCGGATCAGAAGTCTGGTGCGACCAAGGGCCAGCGCGCCGAGGAAGGCATGAAGGGTCCGACTGCCAAGGGCGCGACCTCCGAGAGCGACAAGGCGGGCTCCAAGAGCATGAAGGCCGAGAGCCGCGACAGCAAGAGCGGCACCAGCACGAACGCCGAAACCAAGACCGGCAGCGACCGGTCGCAGACCACCACCGGACTGGCCGGCGCCGGCGCCAAGCTCACGACCGAGCAGCGCACCAAGATCACCAGCGTGATCCGCAACCAGCGCGTCGAGCCGGTGACCAACGTGAACTTCAACATCGCGGTCGGCACCCGGGTTCCGCGCGACGTTCACTTCCACCGGCTCCCGGCCGAAGTCGTGACGATCTATCCGGAATGGCGCGGATATGACTTCATCCTGGTTCGTGAGCAGATCATCGTAATCGATCCTCGCACGCACGAGATCGTCGCAGTTCTCGACGCCTGATCCCGACCAGGCAGGCGATGAGGACATGGGGCGGGCAGTAATGCCCGCCCCATTCTATTGCGCAAATCTATTGCACAAAGAGCACGCAAGGGCGATCACACGCAGCCCGTGTAGCCCGGTGGACAAACCTGGTTAATCAGCGATTTCGCACACTTAAGACGGTTTTTTCGTGTGACGGACCAAGCCTCGAACGGCCGGCCTGGCTGCCGAAAGGCTTCCCCTTGGCGGCTTTGTTACCTATAACGCCGCCCACTGCCGCCACACCGCCGGGATGGGAATGGCCGACGCCGCTCACAACACGATCTATGTCCTCAACGGACCCAACCTCAACCTGTTGGGCACCCGCGAGCCGGAGACCTATGGCCACGCCACCCTCGCCGACGTGGAACGGCTCTGCGTCGAGACGGCTGCCCGCTTCGGCCTGGTGGCGGAGTGCCGGCAGTCCAACCATGAGGGCGTGCTGGTCGACTCCATCCATGAGGCCCGCAGCCGCGGTGTGGTCGGAATCATCCTCAATGCCGGCGCCTACTCTCATACCTCCATTGCCCTGCATGACGCGCTGATGGGGGTGAAGATCCCCACCGTTGAAGTGCACATCAGCAACATCCACGCTCGCGAGAGCTTTCGGCACCATTCTTTCACCGCGAAGGCGGCGTTTGCCTCGATCTGCGGCTTCGGCATCGACGGCTACCGGCTCGCGATCACTGGCCTCGCCGCCAAGATCGGCGCCAAAGCCGATACGCAGACCGACATCTAGCGCAAGCCTGACGTCACAGTCCTCACGCCACCCAACGTTCCGGATCAGATCATGGCGCCCCAGCCCGACGACAAGACCATCGCGAAATCCGAAGACAGCCAGCTCATTCGCGAGCTCGCAGCGCTGCTGGATGAGACCAGCCTGACCGAGATCGAGCTGGAGCGTGCCGGCCTTCGCATCCGCGTTGCCCGCAACGTGACCGTTGCGGCGGCCGTCCATTCGTCCATCGGAGCGGTCGCCGCTGGCGTTCCCCTGGTCGCAGCTGCGACGGCGGCAGCCGCCGGCGCGGACTTGTCCAAACATCCCGGCGTGGTGCCCTCGCCCATGGTCGGCACCGCCTATTGGGCGCCCGAGCCCGGCGCCAAGCCGTTCGTCGAGGTCGGCTCCAAGGTGTCGGTCGGTCAGACCCTGATGATCATCGAGGCGATGAAGACGATGAACCAGATTCCGTCACCGCGCGCCGGGACGGTGACGCAGATCCTGGTCGAGGACGGCCAGCCCGTTGAGTTCGGCGAGCCGCTGGTGATCATTGAATAATTGCGAGTAGCGAATGGCGAATAGCGAATAGCCGTCCGTTCCCTATTCGCTACTCCCTATTCGCTACTCGCCACTCGCGCCCGAGGCACCATGTTCGACAAGATCCTCATCGCCAATCGCGGCGAAATCGCCCTTCGCATCCTCAGGGCCTGCAAGGAGCTCGGCATCTCCACCGTCGCGGTGCATTCCACCGCCGACGCCGATGCCATGCATGTCCGCCTCGCCGACGAAAGCGTGTGCATCGGCCCGCCGCCGTCGAAGGACAGCTATCTCAACATCCCCGCGCTGCTCGCCGCCTGTGAGATCACCGGCGCCGACGCCGTGCATCCCGGCTACGGCTTCCTCTCGGAGAACGCGCGCTTCGCCGAGATCCTCGCCGACCACAACCTGCACTTCATCGGACCCAAGGCGGAACACATCCGCCTGATGGGCGACAAGATCGAGGCCAAGAAGACCGCCAAGCGGCTGGGCATTCCGGTCGTTCCCGGCTCCGACGGTGCGGTGACGCCCGACCAGGACGCTATGGCGATCGCCAAGGAGATCGGCTTTCCGGTGCTGGTCAAGGCGGCCGCCGGCGGCGGCGGCCGCGGCATGAAGGTCGCCCACACCGAGGCGGACCTGCAACTGGCGCTGACCACCGCGGCCAACGAGGCCAAATCCGCGTTCGGCGACGCTTCGGTCTATCTCGAGAAGTATCTGCAGAAGCCCCGCCACATCGAGATCCAGGTGCTCGGCGATGGCCGCGGCGGCGCGATCCATCTCGGCGAGCGCGACTGCTCGCTGCAGCGGCGCCACCAGAAGGTCTGGGAGGAAGGCCCCTCGCCGGTGCTCGACCCGGCCAGCCGCGCCAAGATCGGCGAGACAGTCGCCAAGGCGATGCAGGAGCTGAAATATATCGGCGTCGGCACCGTCGAATTCCTCTATGAGGACGGCGAGTTCTACTTCATCGAGATGAACACCCGCATCCAGGTCGAGCATCCCGTCACCGAGATGATCACCGGCATCGACCTCGTGCTGGAGCAGATCCGCATCGCGGCCGGCGGCGACCTGCCGATGACGCAGGATCAGGTCGTCATCAACGGCCACTCCATCGAGTGCCGCGTCAATGCGGAAAATCCCGTCACCTTCCGGCCCTCGCCGGGCAAGATCCTGCAGTACCACCCGCCGGGCGGCCTCGGCGTCCGCATCGATTCGGCGGTCTATCAGGGCTACGTGATCCCGCCCTATTACGACTCGCTGGTCGGCAAGCTGATCGTCCACGGCAAGACCCGGGTCGAGTGCCTGATGCGGCTGCGGCGGGCGCTGGACGAGATGGTCGTCGACGGCATCGAGACCACCCTGCCGCTGTTCCGGGCGTTGGTGCGCGAGCCCGCCATCATCGATGGCGACTACCACATCCACTGGCTCGAGCAGTATCTCGCCGGCCAGAACGCGGACTGAGCAGCACCTGAAGAATCCCGCGGCCCGGCGGGAACTCTTCGGTCTGCACGACGTTCTGCTCTGTCGGCGGTTCCGCTGAGGGGGCAGGTATTTCAATCGGCATGCGAGTGAGCGGTGGCGCCTGAGATCAGACAGAGGCGCACGCTAGGACAAATCCTGCTGTTGTCGGCGGGATTCCTGGTGCTGGTCGTCGTCAGCACGGCCTCGGTGCTGCTGGTCAACAAGGCCCGCAGAGACAGCGCCTGGGTGGTGCACACCATCGAGGCGGAGAACCAGATCAATGCGCTGCTGCTCGAGGTCCGCCGCGCCGAGAGCGGCGCCCGCGCCTACCTGCTGACCCAGGGCCCGGATTTTCTCAGAGATCACGAAGCCGCCGTTGCCGCGATCCGGCCCGTGCTCGACAAGCTTGCGACGCTCCTCGCCGACAACCAGGCTCAGGTGGCGAACCTCGCCAGATTGCGCAGCATCATCGAGACCCGATTGGCGCAATTCGACCGGGAGAAGGCTCTCGTCGCGTCCGGCGATCTTCCCAGTGCGGTGGCCCTGGTGCGCGATGCCGCATCGATCGACAGCAGCACGACCATGCGTACCACCGCCGAGGCGATGCGCACCGAGGAGGAACGCCTGCTGGCGGTGCGAACCACCAATGCCGACGAAAGCCAGCAGCTCGCGACCATCGTCACTGTCGCCGGTTCGGCGCTGGTCGTCCTGCTCGCCGTCATCTCGCTGCTCCTTGTGCGCCGCTCGACCAGCGCCCGCGACGAGGCCGAGGCCAAGCTGCGCGAGAGCAACCTCAACCTCGAAGCCACCGTCGACGAGCGCACCGCGGACCTGCGCGAGGCCAATGAGGAGATCCAGCGCTTCGCCTACATCGTGAGCCACGATCTGCGCTCGCCGCTGGTCAACATCATGGGCTTCACCAGCGAGCTCGACGAGCTGCGCAGCGACATCTTCCGGCGCATCGCGGCGCTCGCGCGCGCGGTGTCGGACGCGCCGCCGCCCGCCGAAGGCACCGAGCCGGAGCTGGAAGGCGCCGACAAGCAACTCTCGGAGGATTTCACCGAGGCGCTGGGCTTCATCAAGTCCTCGATCGCAAAAATGGACCGGCTCATCACCGCCATCCTCAATTTGACCCGCGAAGGCCGCCGCGAGTTCGTGCCGGTGCGCATCGACACCCGCGAGCTGATCGAGGGCATCGTCTCGACGCTCGCGCATCAGGCTGCGGAAACCAACACCACCATCCGCGTGGAGCCGCTGCCCGCCATCGTCAGCGACCGCCTTGCGCTGGAGCAGATCTTCTCCAACCTGATCGACAACGCGATCAAATATCTGAAGCCCGGCGTTGCCGGCGACATCGCCATTCGCGCCCGCACCAAACTCGGTTTCGCCATCTTCGAGATCACGGACAATGGCCGGGGGATTGATCCCAGGGATCACCAACGTATCTTTGATCTGTTCCGCCGCGCCGGGACCCAGGACCGTCCGGGTCAGGGGATCGGATTGGCGCATGTCCGTGCGCTGGTGCGCCGGCTCGGCGGAACCATGTCGGTCGCGTCGGAGCTCGACCAGGGCAGCACGTTCACCATCACGCTCCCGATCAACTGGAACGCCTCAACTCGGAACTCAGACCGATGACCATGCCCGTGACGATCATCATGATCGAGGACGACGAAGGCCACGCCCGCCTGATCGAGCGCAACATCCGCCGCTCGGGAGTCAACAACGAGATCAAGCCGTTCACCAACGGTACAGATGCCGTGAAGTATCTGCTGGGTGCTGACGGCACCGGCCTCGATCACAAGGGGCAAGCATTGCTGATCCTGCTGGACCTGAACCTGCCGGACATGACCGGCATCGACATCCTCAAGATGGTCAAGCAGAACAGCTTCCTGAAGAGCGCGCCCGTGGTCATCCTGACCACGACCGACGACTCGCAGGAGATCAAGCGCTGCTACGAGCTCGGCTGCAACGTCTACATCACCAAGCCGGTCAACTACGAAAGCTTCGCCAACGCCATTCGCCAGCTCGGTCTGTTCTTCTCCGTCATCCAGGTTCCGCCCGCCGCATGAGCTCCGCCGCCCCCACGCTGCTCTACATCGACGACGACGCGGCGCTGGCGCGGCTGGTCGAGCGCGGGCTCAAGCGATTGGGCTTCACGGTGGAACACGCCGCCGACGGCAGCTCGGGCTTGCAGCGGCTGGAGCGCGGCGGGATCGACGTCGTTGCGCTCGACCAGTACATGCCCGGCTTCGACGGGCTCGAGACGCTGGAGCGCATCATGGCGCTGCCCGAACCGCCGCCGGTGGTGTTCGTCACCGCCTCGCAGGATTCCAAGATCGCGGTCACGGCCCTGAAGGCGGGCGCAGCCGACTACCTCGTCAAGGACGTGCAGGGCGAGTTCGTCCCGCTGCTGCAGGTCGCAGCCGAAGGCGCGGTGCGGCAGGCACGGCTGCAGAAGGCCCGCGACGAGGCGGAGGCCGAAGTGCGGGCGTCACGCGACCGCTACGCGGCGCTGGCGGCCGAACGCGAGGTCCTGCTGCGCGAGGTCAATCACCGCGTCGGCAATTCGCTGCAGATCATCGCCTCACTGCTGCATCTTCAGGCCAACTCCAGCACCCAGGACGACGTCAAGGCCGCGCTCACCAATGCGATGGGCCGCGTCGCCGCCGTGGCGCAGGTGCACCGCCGGCTCTACACGTCTCAGGATCTCAAGAGCGTGCTGCTCAACCAGTATCTGGATTCGCTGCTCGACGACCTGCGCCGCTCGGCCGAGGGCAACCGGATGTCGCGGCTGACCCTGAAGGCGGAGCCGGTCGAGATCGACCCGGATCGCGCGGTCGCGATCGGCATCGTCGTCAACGAGCTGGTCATGAACGCGGTCAAATACGCCTACCCCGATGGGCCGGGCCCGATCCATGTCGAGCTGAAGCTTGCAGGCGAGGACATCGTGCTGTCGATTGCCGACGACGGCGTCGGCCTCAACGCAACCAGCGATCCGCGTTCGACCGGAATGGGCCAGCGCATCGTCAGCGCCATGGCGACCAAGCTCGATGCCACCGTCGGCCCCGATCCGAGCCATGCCGGCACCAAGATCGTGGTCCGCTTCCGCCTCGAAAAAGATGCTCCCAAGCCCGCGGCTGCTGGGGTCGGCTGAGCCGACGCAGGCGGCACGCGACCATCGCGCACCCGACGTCGGCCTGCTATGCTGATCCCATGAATACGCGCGACTCTGCAGCGTCCGAGATCACGCCCGAGGTCCTGCTGCGTGCCTATGCCTGCGGCATCTTCCCGATGGCCGAAAGCGCCGACGACCCGACCTTGTTCTGGGTCGAGCCGGAGCTGCGCGGCGTCATTCCGCTCGACGGCTTTCGCGTCGCCTCGCGCCTTGCGCGCACGGTGCGATCGGACACCTTCACCGTGACCGTGAACCAGGCCTTCAAGGCGGTGATGGATGGCTGTGCCGAGCCGCAGCCCGGCCGCGAGGACACCTGGATCAACAAGCGTATCCGCGAGCTCTACAGCGGCCTCCACGCGCTCGGCCATTGCCACAGCGTCGAATGCTGGCAGGATGGCGAGCTTGTGGGCGGCCTCTACGGCGTCAGCCTGGGCCGCGCCTTCTTCGGCGAGAGCATGTTTCATCGCACCCGCGACGCCTCGAAGGTCGCGCTGGTGCATCTCGTCGCGCGGCTGATCGCCGGCGGCTTCGAGTTGCTCGACACCCAATACGTCACCGAGCACCTCAAGACCTTCGGCGCCGTCGAGATCCCGCGCCGGCGCTACACCGTGCTGCTCGAAAAGGCCCTGAGGGGACCGGCCGCCAATTTCGCCAGGCTGGCGGTTGATCGGCCGATGCCGGGTACCGAAGCGTTGGCGATCGTCGCCGCGCGCGGCTGAGCCCGGTTATCTGAACACTCCGCCGAACGGTCCGCCCGCCTGGGGCGGCGGCGGCGGTGGCGGCACCTGCTGGGTCTGATATTGCTGCGGCGGCGATGGCGGCCTGGGAGCCGCCTGCCTCTGCTGCGGCGGCCGCTTCTGTGCCGGCTGCGGCGCCGCGGTCGGCTTCTGATCCGGCGCGGCGCTGACGACCGTGGTCTGCGGCTCTTTGCAGTCAACCAGCCAGATGTCGTAGATCGGGTGCTCGACGCCGTGCAGGCCGGGGCTGGCCGCGAACATCCAGCCCGAGAAGATGCGCTTCACCTCGCCCTGCAAGGTGATCTCGTCGACCTGCACGAACGCGTCGGTGTTGGCGGCCTCGGTGGCCGGCCTCGTGTAGCAGGCGTCGGTCTTCACCCGGAGCGCGCCGAACTGCACGGTCTCGCCGATGTCCTCGTCGAAATTGATGATGCGGCCGGTGATCTTGTCGAGCCCGGAGAAGCTCGCCTTCTTGTTCACGATCTTCTGCGCCGGCGGCTCGGTCACGACCTCGTCACCCGGCTGGATGGTGGCCGGCGTCTGCGGCACCGCGCCGTTCGGCGGGATCGCCGCATTCTGGGGGGCGCCGCGTGCCGGTGCCTGCCGCTGACCGGGCGCAGCCTGGCCGGGCGGCGGCACGGCCGCGACCGGGGGATTGTTCTGCGGCAGGATCGTCGTTCCCGGCGGCGGCGCCAGCGGCTGGGATTGGACCGGGCCCGGCAGGGCGGCGCCCTGCCCTGGCGGCGGACGGGTCGGCGCCGGCAGCACCCGACCCTGCGGCAGCTCCGGGACCTCCTCCTCTTCCTCGGGAGGCGGAATCGGCTCGCCACGGCGCGGAATGTTGCCCGGCGGGCGCGGAACGGGATCGGAGAAAATGGTACCGATCTGCGCGCGCGCCGGCACGGACAGCGTGAGGGATGTGGCGGCCAGCAATGCCACGATACCGGTCAGGACGATTGTTCGGTGCATCTCGCGCGGCTTTATCAGGCGAATCGGGGTTCGGGACAATCAAATCGCGTCATGACCCATCCGCCGCTCTCGATCAGCCCTCCCGTTAACATGTCGAATACGGCGGGGGAAGGGCGAGCTGCCAGCGCTCCGCGTGCTGGTCAGCCGGTTCATCCAATGAGATAGTCGTGATCAAGAGCCGGATCGGAACCGGCGTCAAAGGGAAGGAAACCGATGTCTGAATCGATCCGTCTCGACGGCAGGGTGGCCGTCGTTACCGGCGCGGCCGGCGTCATCGGCGCCGCGACCATGCGGCTGCTGGCCGCACGCGGTGCCCGCATCGTCGCGGTGGACCGGCGCGAGGCCGATCTCGCCGCCGCGACGGCCGCCCTGCCCGCAAGCGCCGAGGCGCTCGCCGTGGCCGCCGACGTCACCGACGAGGACCAGGTCGCGGCTTATGTGCGACAAGCGTGCGATCGGTTCGGCACCATCGACGTGTTCTTCAACAACGCCGGCATCGAAGGCGAGATCAAGCCGATCACCGCGTATCCGCTGGAGGCGTTCCGTCGCGTGCTCGACGTCAACGTCGTCGGCGTCTTCCTCGGCCTCAAGCACGTGCTTCCGGTGATGCTGAAGCAGAACCGCGGCTCGATCATCAACACCGCCTCGATCGCCGGCCTGATCGGCTCGCCGCAGATCGCCGTCTACAGCGCCAGCAAGCACGCGGTCATCGGCTTGACCAAGAGCGCGTCCTGGGAGTGCACCGGGACTAATGTGCGTGTGAACTGCATCTGCCCCGGGCTGATCGAGAGCCGCATGCTGAGCGCGATCATCGAAGGGCGCAGCGGCGCCGCGGTTCCGGCCGACAAGGTGGTCGATCGCGTCCCCGCACGCCGACTCGGCCAGGGCGCAGAGGTCGCCTCGATCGTCGCCTTCCTCGCCTCCGACGATGCCAGCTACGTCTCCGGCGCCGCCTACACCGTCGATGGTGGCCGCACCGCCGCTTGACGTCCCCTCAACGCACAGGTCGATTGCAATGCCCGTTCAGCTCGATGCCGATGCCGCCGCCGTCTACAAGGCGTTCCAGGAGGGCGGTCGGCCGGCCTATGAGACGCTGACACCGCAGGAGGCGCGGGACTACTATCTGGCCGCGCGCGTCGTGAGCAATCCCGAGCCGCCCGAGCTTGCGGACGTCAAGGACCTCGCCATCCCTGCCCCGCATGGCGCAATCCCGGCACGGCTCTATCGGCCAAGGGCGGTGCGGCAGACCAACGGTCTTGCGCCGGGATTGGTGTTCTATCACGGCGGCGGCTGGGTGATCGGCAATCTGGATTCGCATGACGTGGTATGCCGCGCGCTGGCGCACGAAGGCGAACTGATCGTGATCTCGGTCGACTACCGCCTCGCGCCCGAGCACAAGTTTCCGGCTGCGGTCGACGACGCCGTCGCGGCCATACGATGGATCGCCGACAATGCCGCCGCGCTCGGCATCGATGCCGCCAGGCTCAGCGTCGGCGGCGATTCCGCCGGCGGCAATCTCGCCGCCGTGGTCGCATTGTCGGCACGCGACGGCCACGGGCCGAAGCTGTCGGGCCAGGTGCTGATCTATCCGGCCACCGACTTTTCGATGGGCCATCCCTCCCACAGCGAGCCCGAGACCAGCGTGCTGCTGACGCATTCGGTGATCCGCTGGTTTCGCGACCATTATCTCAACAGCGTCGCCGACATTCACGATTGGCGTGCCTCGCCGGCGAAGGCGGAAAGCCTGGTGGGGCTACCGCCCGCTTATGTGCTCACCGCCGGCGCCGATCCGCTGCGCGACGAAGGCGACGACTACGCGCGGCGCCTGCGCGAGGCCGGCGTGGCGGTGACCTACCGAACGCATCCCGGCCAGTTCCACGGCTTCTTCACGATGGGCAAGCTGTTGGACCAGGCCAATGTCGCGGCGCGCGACATCGGCGCCTGGCTGAAGCAGCTCGACCGGCCCGGCGGCATCTGAGCGTTACCGCGCTGAGCTCAGAACGCAACGACCCGCGAGTTCGCGGATCGTGCTCACATGCGGCCGAAGTCGTCTCGTGTGAGATCGGCTTGCTCGCGCGCGAGCAGCAGCTACATCTCGTGCAAGCCGGGCGGGACGACTGGACAGCTCACATCTCATTCCTCGCAGCAGGAGACTCCCGCATGAAGACCGTGAACCTCGCCGACAAGCTGAGCCAATTCTCAGGCCATTGGGACCCGCACGTGATCGCGGACTACAACGACAATGACGTGATGGTCGTGAAGTTCATGGGAGAATTCCCGTTCCACAAGCATGACACGACGGATGACTTCTTCCTGGTCCTGGAAGGCGAGATGGAGATGGACATTCAGGGGCAGCCTTCGCGGACGGTGAAGGCCGGCGAGTTGTTCATCGTCCCCAAAGGGGTCGTCCACCGGCCGCGCGCGGCCAAAGAGGTCAAGGTGCTCCTGATCGAACCCAAAGGCGAACCGAACTCCGGCGACTCCGACCGGGTGCCCGCGCCCAAGCCGCGCATCTGACTCGCCAGAAGACGTCAGAGCTTCGGGACTCCGCGAGCTTGAGATATCATCCAGAGCGGACAGGTGAGCAGGATAAACATGGAGCCAACTCTGGAGATTGCGCTGGCTTGGTTCAAGCCCGAAGAGTGGGAGGATATCAGGCGGATCTGCCCAGATCTGCACGACACCTACGAAGAATGGCTGGCCAGCGCTCAGGAGGTCATCGACACGATCGGCAGTCGCCCGGACGAGCGGATCGTGAAAATGATCCTGACCGCGGCCGAGCTTCGGAAATGGCAACGTGCGACCGGGCGCAAAGTCGATGGCAGGGTTCGCTCACAGCTTGCCGCCAGGGGCGCGCGCAAGATCCCCAACGAGCCCCCACAGCCGGCTCCCGAGCCCCGTTCTGGCTCAGAAGGCAGTCGCTGACGCTTGTCGCTCAGTTCGCTCAGGCGGGCCACGGCCAGTTCTGAGGGCGCAGCGGCCGCCCATGCAGCGGACGAAGCGGAGCATCGCCGAAATGTCCGCTGTTTTTGCGCTGCAACCGAGATAGTGTCCCGTCGCCCCCAAGGACGGCTTATGGCCGTCTGGCAGGCCCCTCCTCCGATAGGATCGCCCCGATGTTCGACCGCTTGACCCGCCAGCCCGATGATCCCCTGCTCGCTCTGATCGGCATCTTCAAAGCCGATCCGAGGCCGGACAAGGTCGATCTCGGTGTCGGCGTCTATCGCGACGAGGCCGGCCATTCGCCGATCTTCCGCGCTGTGAAAGCTGCGGAGCGCATCATCTGGGAGAGCCAGGACAGCAAGAGCTATGTGGCGCCGGAAGGCGACCAGCGCTTCCTCGACCTGTTGTGGTCGCTCGTCGGCGGCCCCGCGCCATCGGTCCATGCCGCAGGCGTGCAGACTCCGGGCGGCTCGGGCGCGCTCCGCCTCGCCGCCGATCTGATCCGGCAGGCCGGCACCGGCAAGATCTGGCTCGGCCTGCCGAGCTGGCCCAATCACGCCGGCATCTTCGCCGCGGCGGGGCTCGAGGTCGAGACCTATCCATACTTCGACGTGCCATCGCAGACCCTGCAGCTCGACAGCATGCTCGACGCGCTGCGGCGCGCTCAGCCGGGCGATGCCGTCCTGATCCATGCCTGCTGCCATAACCCGAGCGGCGCTCCCCTCAGCGCCGACGACTGGACGCGGATCACCGCCATGATCACAGCGCGCGGCCTCGTGCCGCTGATCGATTCCGCCTATCAGGGCTTCGGCGCCGGCATCGACGGCGATGCGGCCGGTCTGCGGATGCTGATCGCGGCCGCCCCCGAAGCGCTCGTCGCAGTGTCCTGCTCGAAGTCGTTCGGACTCTATCGTGAGCGCACTGGTGCTCTTTACGCCGTCGCGGCATCGCAGGCGGCGGCCGACACCGCGCGCTCCAATCTCGTCGCGATCGCGCGCACCAGCTATTCGATGCCACCGGACCATGGCTCGGCGATCGTGAAGACCATTCTCGGCAGCCCCGATCTGCGCCGCGACTGGGCCGAGGAGTTGGAGTCGATGCGGCTGCGCCTAGCGACGCTGCGCCGCTCCTTTGCCGAGGCGCTCGGCGGCCGCTGGTCGAACACCGTCGCCATCGGCGTGCAGGAAGGCATGTTCTCGCTGCTGCCACTTACCCCGGCGGAGGTGCTGACCCTGCGTGAGAAGAGCGGCGTCTACATGCCCACCTCGGGCCGCATCAATGTCGCCGGCTTGAAGCTGTCAGACGTGACGCGCGTCGCCGGCCTGTTCAAGTCGCTTTGAGCGAGCGCGGGCGAGGAATGACAGCGTGACCGAGATCGTCCAGGAACGGCACAAGCTCTACGAAGACGCAATGGCCCTGACGCTCGGCACGCTGTTCGTCTCGCTGGGCATGCTCATCTACAGCAAGACGGTGCTGCTGGTCGGCAGCACCGCCGGCCTGTCGTTGCTGCTGAGCTATATCAGCGGCTACGGCTTCGGCTTGAGCTTCTTCCTGCTCAACCTGCCCTTCTACGTGCTGGCCGTGAAGCGCATGGGCTGGCCGTTCACGATCCGCACCTTCCTGGCGGTCGGGCTTGTGGCGCTGTTCTCGCGCCTGACGACGTCCTGGGTGGAGATTGCGTGGATCGAGCCGATCTATGCCACCATCATCGGCGCCGGCCTGACCGGCACAGGGCTGCTGATGCTGTTCCGCCATCGCACGGGTCTCGGCGGCATCAACATCCTGGCGCTGTATCTGCAGGAGCACTGGAAGATCAGGGCCGGCTACTTCCAGCTCGCGGTCGACGTCCTGATCATGATCGCCGCCTTTTTCGTCATCCCCGTGAACCGGCTGGCGCTGTCGATCATCGGCATCGTGATCGTCAACGTCATCATCGCGATCAACCACAAGCCGGGGCGCTACATGGCGCTGAGCTGAGCGGCCGAGCTCCAACCGCAAGGTCGATCTGCGCTCGGATAGCCCCCACCGTGACACGCGCCGGATGCCGCATGGGTGCGCTGCACCTTGCCAGACGGCGCATTCCGTGGGATGAAAGCTCTGGTATGCCAGCAACCGAGGCAATGGGTTACCGCCTCCGTCCGCCCGTCCGGGGCGCCTGACGGGCTCTTCGGTGCGGCTGGATCGCCAACAAGAAACGCGAACGCAAAATCTCGAACCGATCTCTGGGGACGACCAAGGTATGGCACGCAACATTCTCATTCTCGGGGCCTCCTACGGCTCCCTCCTCGGCACCAAGCTGCTGATGGCCGGCCACAACGTGACGCTGGTCTGCCGCAAGAAGACCGCCGAGCTGATCAACCGCGACGGCACGGAGGTCCGCATCAAGCTGCGCGACGAGCCGGCGCATCGCTCGATCTTCTCGCGCGACCTGCCCGGCAAGCTCGACGCCGCCACGCCGGATAGCGTCGACCTGTCGCGCTACGACCTGGTTGGTCTTGCGATGCAGGAGCCGCAATACACCAACCACACCATTCGCGTGCTGATGGTGAAGATCGCCGAGGCCAGGCTGCCGTGCCTGTCGATCATGAACATGCCGCCGCTGCCCTATCTCAAGCGCATCCCGGCGCTCGCCAACGTCGACCTCGACGAGGCCTACACCAACCCCGCGGTGTGGGAACGCTTCACGCCCGGGCTGGTCACGCTGTGCTCACCGGATCCGCAGGCCTTCCGTCCGCCGGAGGAAGCCGCCAACGTGCTGCATGTCGGCCTGCCGACCAACTTCAAGGCCGCCGCCTTCGAGGACGAAAAGCACAACGCGCTGCTGCGTGAGCTGGAGCGCGACATCGACGCGGTCAAGCTCGACGGCCAGGACGTGCCGGTGAAGCTGAAGGTGTTCGACTCGCTGTTCGTGCCGCTGGCGAAGTGGTCGATGCTGCTCACCGGCAACTATCGCTGCATCACGCGCGGCGAGCCGCAGGCGATCCGCGATGCCGTTCATGGCAATCTCGCCCAGTCGAAATCGATCTACGAGCACGTCGATGCCATCGCGCGCAAGCTCGGCGCAGATCCGAGCGACCAGGTGCCGTTCGAGAAATACGCCAAGGCGGCCGAGAGCCTGCTCAAGCCGTCGTCGGCCGCGCGCGCCGTCGCCGCGGGCGCGCCGTTCATCGAGCGCGTCGACCTTCTGGTGAAGCTGATCTCGCAGCAGCTCGGCATGCCCAATGCCGAGATCGACCAGACGGTGCAGACCGTCGACTTCAAGCTCAACGAGAAGATCGTGGTCGGCGGCTCCAGCGCGCAGTGATGAGCAGGCGCCGACATCGTCCGTAACCAGATGTGACTTTGCATGAACGCGCGGCCAACGCATGGTTCGCGCGTTCATTGATTCACAGCGTTCGGATAAAGATGCCGTCCTTCGGGCCTCTCGCTTTTCCTCTGCAGGCCCTGAGCTGGCTCGGCAATCAGGGCACCCGCGCCATCGTCGCGGTGCTGCTGCTGGCGATCGCCGTGCCGCCGCTCGGCGAGCTGGCGCGACCCTACGTCACGCACGCGATCTTCCTGCTGCTCTGCATCTCGTTCATGCGCGTCGACGTCGCGATGCTAACAGCGCATCTGCGCCGCCCGCTGCTGGTGGTGGCCGCGACGGCCTGGACCACGATCGCCGTGCCGGCGCTGGTCGGCTCGATCGGGCGCATCACGGGCGTCGATGCCACAGCACCCGACCTGTATCTCGCGCTGATGCTGCAGGGGACGGCCTCGCCGATGATGGCCTCGCCCGCGCTCGCCGCGCTGATGGGGCTCGACGCGACGCTCGTTCTCATCACGCTGGTGACCTCGACCGCGCTGGTGCCGCTGACGGCACCGCTGTTCGCCTATGTGTTCCTGGGCGAGACATTGTCACTGTCTCCGGCCGCGCTCGGGCTGAAGCTCGCCGCCATCCTTGCGGGCGCGCTGGCTGCGGCCGCCGCGATCCGCCTTGCCTTCGGCATCGATACGATCCGCCGCCATCGCGCGCCGATCGACGGCCTCAACGTCCTCATCCTGTTCGTGTTCGCCTCCGCCATCATGGCTCATTTCCTGGCCGACCTGGCCGCGAGCCCGTTCCGCATGCTGGGACTGGCGCTGCTCGCCTTCGCCGTGTTCTTGCTGTTGCTTGGTACCACGATGCTGCTGTTTCGCGGCGCGGGCCGCGAACGCGCCATGGCGCTCGGCATGATGGTGTCGCTGCGCAACATGGGGCTGATGCTGGCGGCGACCGAGGGCGCGATCCCGGGCACCACCTGGCTGTATTTCGCGATGAGCCAGTTCCCGATTCACCTTGCCCCGCAGTTGCTGCGGCCGCTCGCCGAGCGCCTGCGTCCCAAGGCGCTTCCATCTGGCGGGACCGATCACGGCTTGACCAGCCCTGCATCGGAATGAGGCAAAGCAGCAACGGCATGCGGCCGCTTCGGCATGACGCGACGGCCAGCCGCTTACTATCAAGGCCGACATGGTTGTTGCTGGCGTGCAAGGCCAGCGCTACGCTCCGTGGCTGTTGGTGCAGGAGGATTATGTGACCACGTCAGACGATCAGAAAATTTCCGAAGACCGCCGCGATGCGCTGCGCTACGCGCTCGCCATCGGATCCGGTGCCGCGCTCGCGTCCGCCATGACGACGACGCCCGCCTCGGCGCAAGCGGCCGACAACACGCTCGACCGCGTCCGCGCCAACAAGGTGCTGCGCATCGCCGTGCTGCCGGGCGAGCTGCCCTATTTCAACAAGGACCTCGCCTCCGGCACGTGGTCGGGCTTCTCGATCGAGATGGCCAACGACATCGCCAAGCTGCTCGACGTGAAACTCGAATATGTCGAGTCGACCTACGGCAATTCGGTGCTCGACCTGCAGGCCGGCAAGATCGATCTTGGCTTCGCGCTCAACCCGACGCCGCAGCGCGCGCTGGTCATCGACTTCTGCGGCACGGTGTTTCCGCATCCGTTCGGCGCGATGCTGAAGAAGGGGATGGAGGCCAAGACCTGGGCCGACATCAACAAGCCGGAAGTGAAGATCGCCGTCGACGTCGGCTCGGCCAACGAGGCGGTGGCGCGCCGTTTTGCGCCGAACGCGACCATCAAGTCGCTGAAGTCGCGCGACGAGGTGATGCTGGAGATGGCCTCGGGCCGCGTCGACGTCGTCGTCAACGCGCTGATCCTGGGCCTCACCGCGATCGCCAAGAACCCCAATCTCGGCACCTACAAGATCCTGCAGTCGCCCTCGGTCGCGATCCCCTCCAGCATGGGCGTGCGCCGCGAGGCCGACAAGCGCTGGCGCGACTTCCTCGCGGTGTGGATCGACTACAACCGCGGCATCGGCCAGATGCGCGAATGGTTCGTCAAGGGCCTGGGGCTGGCCGGCGTCAAGGCCGAGGACGTGCCGGTCGAGGTGAATATCTAAGCGAAGCCACGCTCTCTCCTAGCGTCATTGCGAGGAGCGCAGCGACGAAGCAATCCAGGACCGCGCGTGCCGCCCTGGATTGCTACGCTTCGCTCGCAATGACGGAGGCATTCGATGGTGTATCGCCTCACGCCTTGTCGTAGGTCATGCCGCGCTCGAAGCGGCGGCCCAAGAGCGTCGCCGGAAACAGGATCGCGAAATAGATCAGCGCGATGATGGTGTAGACCTCGAGCGGCCGGTAGGTGTCGGCATTGATCAGCGTCGCGTTGTAGACGAGATCCGGCACCGCGATCACCGACACCAGCGAGGTGTTCTTCAACTGCGTCACCGACTGGTTGACATAAGGCGCCAGCATCGGCTTCAGCGCCTGCGGCAGGATCACGAGCCGCATCATCCGCCACGGACGCAAGCCGAGCGCGCGTGCAGCATCCCACTGCCCGCGCGGCACGCTCTCGATGCTGCCGCGCACGATCTCGGCATAGAACGCCCCGGCATAGAGCGACAGCACGGTGACGGCGGCGACATGCGCCGGAATGTTGATGCCGATCACCACCGGGAATGCGTAGTAGAACCAAATGATCTGCACCAGCAGCGGCGTGCAGCGGAACAGCTCGATATAGCCGATCAGCAGCCAGTCGATCACGACCGGACGGCGCAGCCTGACGATGCCGACGACGAGCCCGATCACCGAGCCGAGCAGGATGGTGCCGAGCGTGTACGCCATGGTCCAGCCGAGCCCCACCCAGAACAGATGGCTGTACTTGGCGAGGATGGCGAAATCCCAGGTATAGTTCATCGCAGCTCCGGCGTGACGCGGTCGCGGCCCCTCACAGATACCGGCTCGGAGCAAAGGCGGAGGCGTCGAACGACGGCGTCTCGCCCGCGATCATCGCGGCGATCGCCGCGCCCGTGGCCGGCCCCGTGGTGAAGCCGATGTGCTGATTGCCGAATGCAAGCCACAGGCCGGAATGGCGCGGCGCCGGCCCGATCATCGGCAGCGAGTCCGGCAAGGTCGGCCGCGCGCCGCGCCAGGGCTGGGCCACAGCCTCGCCGAACTCGACCACGCCGCGCGCCAGCGGCACCACCTGTTCGAGCTGGGCGAAATTCGACGGCGCATCTCGATCGGTCAGCTCGACGCCGGAGGTGACGCGCACGCCGTTCTCCATCGGCGTCATCAGGAAGCTGCCTTCGGCGTCGTGGATCGGACGGTGCAGCATGCGCGCCGGATTGGGTGTGAACTCCTGGTGATAGCCGCGCTCGAACGCCATCGGCACGCGGTAGCCGAGCGACCTGAGAATGTCCGGCGACCACGGCCCGAGCGCGACCACGACCTGGCGGGCGCGGATCTCGCCGTCGCCGAGCACGACGCGCCAGCCATCGCCGTCGGCCAGCAAGGCCCTGATCTCGGACTGGCGCAGCACGCCGCCCGCGCCCTCGAACATGCGCGCATAGGCCTTGGTGACGTTGCCGGGCGAATCGACCGACGCCGTCTGGCTATGCAGCAGGCCGACCTTGTAGACCGGCAGCAAATTCGGCTCGAGCGCCGAGATGCCCTGGCGGTCGAGCAGCTCGCTCTTGATGCCGTATTCGGCCAGGAACGCCTGCTCGGCCTTGGCGGCTGCGATCGCATCGCTGCGCCACGCCTTGAGCCAGCCAGTCTCGCGGATGCGCTGCGGCTCGCCAGACCGGACGATCCAGTCGCGATGCAGCGTCAGCGACGCGCCGATCAGGCCATGCAGCGCGGTCGCGCGCGGCTTGACGCGGGACTCCACGGCATTGGCGAGGAAGCGCAGCACCCATTCGAGGTTGCGCAGAGTCCACGATGGGTCCCAGCGCACGGCCGCACTCCGATTGCCGAGATAGGACGGCAGCGCCGAGAACAGCGAGGGCTTGTTGAGCGGCAGGATCGAGCCGGAGGAGAGAATGCCGGCATTGCCATACGATGTCTCCTCGCCCGGCGCCTTGCGGTCGACCAGCACCACCGAGAACCCACGCTCCCGGATGGCGTAGGCGGAGGAGACGCCGACGATCCCCGCTCCCAGCACGACCACGTCGGCTGTCTGCTGCACACGCTCCATCGTCTCTCGATCCATCCGCCGTTTACATCAGGGTCAGGCCGCCATCGACCGGCAGCACCGCGCCGGTGACGTGGCCGGCATCTTTCGACAGCAAGAAGGCGACAGCCGCGGCGATGTCGTCGGGCTCGGCGAGGCGCTGTTGCGGATTGGCAGACGCCGCCGTCTGCCACGCGGCCGGATCGAGCGAGCCGAGCCGTCCCGCATCCTTGCGCGTATAGCCGGGCACGACGACATTCGCCGTGCCGCCGCACGCAGCCAGCTCGATGGCCAGACATTTCACCAGCGCTTCCAGCGCCGCCTTGGCGGCGGCCGAGGCCGGGAAGATGCCGCCCGGCACGAAGCGGTGCGCGACGAAGCTGGAGATCGCGACCACGCGCGCATGAGTGCTCTGCACGAGGTCAGGGAGCGCGGCGCTGGCGAGCTCATGAAAGGCCGCCGGCATCACTGCGAGTGAGCGGTCGAGCCCGTCGCACGGCAGATCGCGAAAGCTGCGGCGGTCGGCAAAGCCAGCGGCATGCACCACCGCGTCGATCCGGCCGAAACGCGTTCGTGCCGCAGCCGCCAAACCGGTGGCAACGCCCTGCCTGGCCAGGTCACCGCAATGAAACTCGGCTTCGGCGCCGGCCTCCCGGCACGCGGCGGCGACGTCCCGCAGACGCGCGAGACCCGGTTCGTCAGCCCCCTGCCCGTGCAGCATCACGGCCTGCCCCGGCGCGGCCAGGCGGCGCGCCACGGCAGCGCCGATGCCGGCCCCGCTGCCGGTGATGATGGTGACACGCATCGCGCCCTGGTCTGCCCCTCGTTTCGCGGGGCGGACTATAGGTCCCGGACCTGCCGATGCCAACACGCGGACGGACATGCGCCGATGTCCGCCGCGCGGGACTGCCTGTTACCTCAGACGTTCGGAACCGTCCGAGCGAAGCTGATAAAATCAGTTGCTCAGCATTTGGCGCCGACGCTGCACGTCTTGGTCGACTGGGAGATCGTGCCGCCGGCCGTGCGGCATGCGGCGGCATTGGCGTTCACGCAGGCCACCTTCACCGACGTGCAGCCCGCATGATCGTTCTTCACACATTGCGTCTCGCTATAGGTGCTCAGCACGCTGCCGCCCTTCTTGCAGACGCACATTCCGGTGAGTTCGGCCTTCGCCGCAAAAGCGCTGTCGAGACCGCCGACCGCGGCAGCAACGAATAAAATCAGGTAAAGCAATACGCGCATCGTATCCTCCATGAACAGTGGCAATGCGCTCACTATGAGCGTTTCCTGCATGTGACACAACTTTAAATTGTTTCAATTGCCGACGAGGATCTCTGCCCGCGGCTCCTCGTCCACTGATGCAGGTCAGGTGGTGACGCGTGCCGCGCGCCGCAGGGCCTGCGGCGGCTGGCCGAAGGCGCGAATGAAGGCGCGACGCATCCGCTCAGGATCGCGAAAGCCGGTCGCTTCCGCCACCAGCTCGATCGGCTGATGCGAGGCCTGCACCCGATCGCGCGCCACTTCCAGCCGCAGACGCTCGATCGCCTTCGACGGCGTGGTGCCGGTCTCGGCGACGAAGGCGCGGGTGAAATGCCGCGTGCTCATGCCGGCACGCTCGGCGAGATCGTCGACGGTCAGCGGGGCATCGAGGTGCTCCCGCGCCCAGGTGAGCAGATCCGCAAAACGGCCGCTCGGCGCCTTCAGCTCCAGCAGCGAGGAGAACTGCGACTGCCCACCGCTGCGGCGATGATATAGTACGAGCTGCCGTGCCGTCTTCTGCGCGATCTCCTCGCCGTGGTCGTCGGCGACCATGGCAAGCGCGAGATCGATGCCGGCAGTGATCCCAGCCGAGCTCCAGACATTGCCGTCGCGGACATAGATGCTGTCAGGCTCGAGCTTCACATGGGGGTAGGCGCGCAGGAACTGCCGCGTGCGCTGCCAATGCGTCGTCGCGCGCCGCCCGTCCAGCAGGCCCGCTTCGGCCAGCATGAAGGCGCCGGAGCAGATGCTGGCAAGACGGGTGCCGCGCTGCGCGACCTTACGGACGAAGTTCAGCGTGCATGCGTTGCGACTCGCTGCTTCCACGCCCTCGCCGCCGGCGATCAGCAGCGTGGTCAGCGCCGACACCGGACCGAATTTGCGCGCCAACATCTCGGCCCCCGACGACGACCGCACGGGTCCGGGCGTGGCGGCGACGACCCTGATCGACGGCGCGGCGCGCGCATAGCGCGAAGCGATCTCGAACACCGAGATCGGCCCGGCGGCGTCGAGCAACTGAAAATCGGGATAGATGAGCACGCCGATCATGGTGGATGGCTCCGTGATCTCAAGTCTGAGGTCCCAAGCCTGAGATCCCAAGTCTGAGTGCCCAGGTGTGAAATCCCAAGTCTGTCCGGAAACGAGGGAACTTTGGCATATCAGCCATCCAGCGGACCATGCAGAATGACGGCCGTCAAGCACCAGACCTGCGAGCACCGCCATGGCCCAACCGCTCTCGATCGCTCTCGTCCTGTTTCCACATCTGACCCAGCTCGATCTCACCGGTCCGGTGCAGGTGTTCTCCAGCGTGCCCGGCGCGACGCTACATCTGGCGTGGAAGAGGATCGAGCCCATTCCGACAGACTCGGTTCTCACTCTGATGCCGACCACGACCTTCGCCGACTGTCCGCAGGCGGACGTGATCTGCGTTCCCGGCGGCTTCGGCGTCGACGCCATCCTCGATGACGACGAGGTCATCGGCTTCATCCGCCGCCTGGCCGAAAAGGCCAGGTACGTCACGTCGGTCTGCACAGGCTCGCTCGCGCTCGGCGCCGCCGGCCTGCTGGATGGCTATCGCGCGGCGACCCATTGGAGCGCGCGCGAGTGCCTGCCGCTGTTCGGCGCGACCGTCAGCACCGAGCGCGTCTGCATCGACCGCAACCGGATCACCGGCGGCGGCGTCACGGCCGGCATCGACTTCGCGCTGACCCTGGTGGCGCAGTTGGTCGATCGTCAGACGGCGGAGGCGATCCAGCTCCGGCTCGAATATAATCCGGCGCCCCCTTTCACCGCCGGTTCCCCCGACACGGCACCGCCCGAAGTGGTGTCACGCATGCTGGAGCGGATCGCACCTTCCCGGAAGCGGCGGATTGCGGCGGCGGAGCATGCGGCGGCCGCCCTCAGGACCAACCCGACGTAGCGCAGGCTTGGTAGGCTCCCGAAAGCAAAAAGAGGCCGCCCGGAGCTGGGGACGGCCTCTTCCGATCGGATCATCTTGAGCGAAATCGAATCAGCTGCCAGGAGTCCAGGGCTGATAATCACCGGTGGCCTTTGGCCTGCGACCGCTGGCCAAGGTCGAGCCGGCCGGGCGATACGCCAGAGCAGTCCCCGTCAGGTTCGGCTGATGCGGCTTTTCCCACTCGCGCGGCTTGTAGCCGTCCTGAGTCGGCGGCACGTCGACCATGTGATGCATCCAGGCGTGCCATTCGGGCGGAATGCGGCTGGCTTCGGCCAGGCCGTTGTAGATCACCCACCTGCGCTCGAAATGCAGCACCGGATCGATCTTGCCGCCGGCGGTCCGGTAATAGCGGTTGCCTTGTGCATCCTGCCCCACGAGCTCGCCGAACCGCCAGGTCCACAATTGCGTGCCGAAAGTCTGGCCGTTCCACCACGTGAAGAGCTTGAGAAAGAACTGTTTCATGGGCTTGGGGCCGGTTCTGTGAAGGTCCCGGCTCTGATGCCACCCCGCCCGCATCTTGTCCAGTGTTGCACCGCCTCCGCCCGCGACGATGTATCGGTTCGCGGCGGGGAACGACATCCGCGGCCTGCGGTTAGGTCATTTTCCCCTGATGGAGCGATAGCGATGACCAGACTGAAGACATGGAGCACTGCGGCGGCAGTGGCGCTGATTCTGCCGCTGGCGGCAGCGACGACGAGCTTTGCCCAGGGTCCCGGCGGCGGCGGTCGTGGTCCGGGCGGTGGTGGTGCCGCCATCGGCGGTGGCGGGGGCGGTGGCGGTGGCGCGGCTATCGGTGGTGGCGGCGGCGGCGCGATCGGCGCCGGCGGACGCGGCGGCTTTGCGGCCGGCCCGGGTGGCGGCGGCATGAGCGGCGGCAGCTTCGCCGGACGCGCAGCCGTTGGCGGCGCAGCCCTGGCGGGCCGCGGCCCGGCGGCCGGCGCCAACGTCGCCGTCAACACTGGTGGCGGCCGCGGCAACTGGAGCGGCGGCAATTGGAGTGGCGGCGGCTGGCAGGGCGGTCACCGTGGCGGCTGGCATCGCCGCGGCGGCGGCTTCTGGCCGGGTGTCGGCGTTGGCGTCGGGATCGGATTGGGTAGCAGCTATGCCTACTACAATGATCCGTATTATTACGGGCCCGACTATTACTCCGACTACTCGTACTATGACGACTCCGCGCCTGTCGCCGTCATCGGAACCGAAGGCGTCGACCCAAGCTATTGCGCACGCCGGTACCGCTCGTATGATCCGGCTTCGGGAACCTATCTCGGCTATGACGGTTTTCGCCATCCATGCCCGTAAGAGTCTGACGTAGTAGCTGCGACAATAAGGCGGCGAGGCCATGCTCGCCGCCTTTTTCGCGCCGCATTGTTGTTTGTTCTGTGTCTGAAGCGCCACGTTGCAGGCTGATTTTCGTCCATATTCCAAAATGTGCCCCGCGACATGCAGATGATCCGCCCGTTCCGGTCCAATATCGTTTGAGCTCGTGATTCTGCCCGTACGGGCCGTTTCGCAGGCTGGGTTGATATCTCTCGATGGGCACATGGATTTTCGCGGGACTCGCGCAGTGCAAACGCCGCGGGTGAGCGGCTTGGGCCTGCCGCCCGCGAACGCGCCAGGAACTTCGAACAAGGAGGCGCGCCTTGCCGACATATCTTCACTGCTTGGACGCAGCTGCATCGCAACTCGGATGCATGTGGCCGGCCGCGGTGATCCCCGGCCCAGCTGGCGGACATGTCGATGATTGAGAAACGCAGATGACCTATCAGCGCCTCGCATTGGGGCTCGGTCTTGGAACGCTGCTGGCGATCGGCGCTGCGTCCACGGCGCTCGACATCAAGTCGCGCCACGACGCGGCCTGGGTGAATTCCTCGCTCGACATCCTGCAGAAGACCTCCGATCTGCGCCTGCTGCTCCGCGAAGCGGAAGCGACCTCTCGCGGCTACGCGCTCATCGCTGACGATCAGTTCAGGACGGAGTTTGCCGATGTCAGCACGAGAATCCCGGTCGCTGTGGCCGAGCTGCGGCGCGCCGTGGCCGACAATCCCGAACCACTGGAGCTTCTGACCGAGACCGAAGGCCTGATTGCCCGCAGGGTCGAGCTCGCTGCGGAGCTGATCCGGTTGCGCGCCGCCTCGGATCGTGCGGGGCTCGAAGCGCTCAGAAGCCGCGCCGAAGGCCCGGCGACCATGAGCGAGATCACGGCCCATCTCGACCGTTTCGTTGCCGATCAGCGCAAGCTGCTGACGCAGCGTTCGATGACGTCGAAGGCCACCGGATCGCTGCTGCTCACGATCGACCTGTGCGGCCTCGCGCTGCTGCTGATCATCGCCTTCTACCTCATCCGGCGGACGTATCTGCACGATCGTGCGCTGCGCGCGTCCCTGGTCCGCTCCGAAGCCGAGGCCATCTCGCTGGCGGAAAAGGCCGAGCAGCAGCATCTCGACCTGATCGCCGCCCATGAGAGGCTACGCCATTCCGCCGACATCCTGCAGAGCACGTTCAACAGCATGGCAGAGGGCGTGCTCGTCATCGATGCCGCGGACACCGTGGTATTCTCGAACCCCGCGGTCGAACATCTGCTCGGCTACAGCCCGGGAAAGAATCTGACCGACGTCCGCGCACACCTCCGCGTCTACGAAAGCGACGGCGTGACGCCGGTCGCCGCGCACGACCTGCCGACGCCGCGAGCCTTGCGGGGTGAGAGCTTCGACCGCCGCGAGCTGATCGTCTACCGGCCCGACCGGGACGAGACGCTGCGGCTGATGATCTCCGGCCGCCCGCTGCGCGACGCCGCCGGCGGCATTACCGGCGCGGCGATGGTCTATCACGACATCACTACGGCGCACGAGACCGAGCGGCTGCTGCAGCAGGCGCAGAAGCTCGATGCGATCGGCAAGCTCACCGGCGGCGTCGCACACGACTTCAACAACATGCTGACGATCATTACCGGCACCATCGAGACGCTGGCCGACGAGGTGAAAGACCGCCCCGCAGCCGCGGCGACCGCCGCGCTGATCGGACAGGCGGCAGACCGCTGCACCGAGCTGATCCGGCATCTGCTCGCCTTCGCCCGCAAGCAGCCGCTGCATCCGCGCGACAGCGACGTCAACAGCACGATCCTCGACATCGCAAAGCTGCTGCGTCCGACGCTTGGCGAGCAGATCGAGATCAACTCGATCCTCGAAGAGGAGACGCTGATCACGCATATCGATTCGGCGCAGCTCGCCAACTCGCTGGTCAACATGGCGATCAACGCCCGCGACGCGATGCCCAATGGCGGCAAGCTGCTGCTGGAATCGCGCCGGGTGGAGCTCGATGAGGCCTATGCCTCATCCAACGCCGGCGTGACGCCCGGATCCTATGTCATGGTCGCCGTCAGCGACACGGGTACTGGCATGTCGCCGGAGGTCCGCGACCGCGCCTTCGAGCCCTTCTTCACGACGAAGGAAGCCAGCAAGGGCTCCGGCCTCGGTCTCAGCATGGTCTACGGCTTCGTCAAGCAATCCGGCGGCCACATCAAGATCTACAGCGAGGAAGGACGGGGCACCACGATCCGGCTCTACATCCCCACACCCAAGGGACAGGCTGCGAGCCCCGCTCCGCCCGAGCCGCCGCCGCCGCGCGGCGAGGAGACGATCTTCATCGTCGAGGACGATCCACTGGTGCAGGATTTCGTCGTCACGCAGTTGCAGAGCCTCGGCTACAAGACCATCACCGCATCGACCGGGGTCGAGGCGCTGGCCAAGATCGACTCCGGCCAAAGCTTCGATCTCCTCTTCACCGACGTCATCATGCCCGGCGGCGTCAACGGCAAGGAGCTCGCCGAGGAGGCGCTGCGGCAGCGGCCCGGCACCAAGGTGCTGTACACGTCCGGCTATACCGACAATGCGATGGTCGAGCACGGCCGCCTCGACCAGGCGGCGCTGCTGCTCACCAAGCCCTATCGCAAGTCGGAGCTCGCCAAGATGGTGCGGCTCGCGCTGGCCGGCGCCGCCGCGGACGCCTTGGCCGATGATGCCTTGGCCGAGAACGCCTTTTCCGAGGACGCGCCGACGCGCGCTCGCTTCTCCTGACTTGACCATCGCGCGGATTGGAACTGCAATCATCACGGAGCTTGGCGCCACAAATTCCGATGGAAACCGACCCCATGCAATTGGCAGGACGCGCCGCGCTGCTTACAACTCACGACATTGGCTGACCGAACTATTCGCCATTCACGATAGGGCAAGTCATAGTCACGATGCTGCTTGATCGACCGAGCGCATCCCGCGCCATTGGAAGCCACCGATGATCCGCCGGCGCGTGGTCATCAGGCTCGGCCTTGGAACTCTGCTCGCGATCGGCGCCGCGTCGACGGGGCTGGACATCAAGGCGCGCAACGACACCGCCCTGGTCGAGCACACGATGGAGGTGCTGGAGAAATCCTCCGAGCTCCGCGTCCTGCTGCGGCAGGCAGAAGCGGCCTCGCGCGGCTTCGCATTGTCCGGAGCCGACCGGTTCATCACCGAGCTTCGGGAGACGAGCGGATTTATCCCTGCGGCCTGGGCGGACCTGCAGGGGCTCGTCCGGGATAATTCCTCGCAGCGCGAGCGGCTGCGATCAATTGACGGCATCGTGCAGCGGCGCATCCAGCTTGCCGGTGAGTTGATCCGTCGTCACGCGGCGAACGATCGCGACGGCCTGCAGGCGGCGGCGGCGAGCGCGGCCGGTCCGGCGGCGATGACGACGATCAACCAGGCGCTCGACGCCTTCACCGACGACGAGCGCCGGCTGCTGGCGGACCGCGCCACGATCTCGCGACGGACCGGATCCTGGCTGCTGGCGATCGACCTCGCCGGCGTCGGCCTGCTGCTCCTGATGTCGGCCTATCTCGTCCGGCGCGCTCAACTTTCCGACCGGGCGCTGCGCTCGTCCCTCACCCGGTCGCAGGAGACCGCGACCTCGCTGGAAGCCCAGGCCGTGCAGCAGCGCGGCGATCTCGCCGCCGCCTATGACGAGCTGCGCCGCTTCTCCGCCATTCTCACAAACACCTTCAACAGCATGGCCGAGGGCGTCCTCGTCGTCGATCCCGAAGGCACGATCATGCTGTCGAACCAGGCGGTGGGACGTTTCTTGGGAACGAATGTGGGCGAGACCTTCGTCGAGATGCTGGCCGCAAACCAGTTCTACGAGAGCGACGCCGTCACCCGCATCGTCGACGAGGAGCTCCCGATCGCGTGCGCCTTGCGCGGGCTGTCGTTCGACCGCCGCGAGGTCGTGGTCAAGCCGACCGACGGCCGGCCGCAGTTTCGCCTGATGGTCAGCGGGCGGCCGCTGCGCAATTCCGCGGGCGCGATCAGCGGCGCAGCGCTGGTGTATCACGACGTCACCGACGTGCATGAGACCGAGCGCCTGCTGCAGCAGGCGCAGAAGCTCGATGCCATCGGCAAGCTCACCGGCGGCGTCGCGCACGACTTCAACAACATGCTGACGATCATCACCGGGTCGATCGAGGTCCTGATCGACGCGGTGCAGGACCGGCCGGCGGCGGCCGAGTTCGCGGCCCTGATCGGCAGGGCCACCGATCGCTGCACCGAGCTCATCCGGCATCTGCTCGCCTTCGCCCGCAAGCAGCCGCTACGTCCGCGCGACATCGACGTCAACGCCACGGTGGAGGACATCGCCAAGCTGCTGCGGCCGACCCTCGGCGAGCAGGTCGAGATCAGGACCGTTCTCGCCGACGAGGATCTCATCGCTCATGTCGATTCCGCGCAGCTCGCGAACGCGCTGGTCAACATGGCGATCAACGCGCGCGATGCGATGCCCGACGGCGGCAGGCTGCGCCTGGAGACGATGAAGACCGCGCTCGACGAGGCCGACGCAGCCGCCAATCCCGGCATCGTGCCCGGCTCCTACGTCATGGTCGCGGTCAGCGACACCGGCAGCGGCATGCCACGGGAGGTGAAGGATCGCGCCTTCGAGCCGTTCTTCACCACCAAGGATGCCGGCAAGGGCTCCGGTCTCGGCCTCAGCATGGTCTATGGCTTCGTCAGGCAGTCCGGCGGCCACCTCAAGCTTCAGAGCGAGCAGAACCGCGGCACGACGATCCGGCTCTATCTGCCGGCGGCTCAGGCGGTGCAGCAGATCGAGCCGGAGCACGAGCAGGCGCTGCCGCATGGCCGCGAGACGATCCTGGTGGTCGAGGACGATCCGCTGGTGCGCGACTTCGTGCTCGCCCAGTTGCAGGGCCTCGGCTACACCACCCTCGTCGCCTCGCAGGCCACGGAGGCGCTGGCCATCGCCGCACAGAGCCAGCCCTTCGACCTGCTGTTCACCGACGTCATCATGCCCGGCGGCATCAGCGGCCGACAGCTGGCCGAAACCATGATGACGACGCGCCCCGCGCTCCGGGTGCTCTACACCTCCGGCTATACCGACGATGCGATCGCCGAGAACCGGCAGCTTGTGCCGGACGCGCTGCTGCTGACCAAGCCCTATCGCCGCGCCGAGCTCGCGCAGATGGTGCGGCAGGCGCTGAACGGCACGGCGGCTGACGCTAGCCGCGGGTCGCCATCGCCACCGCAGCCAGCGTGAAGGCCAACGCGGCCACCTGCCCTGCCCCGAGCGGCTCGCGCAGCGCGATCGCGGAGGCCAAGACACCGATTACCGGCACCGCCATGGTGCCGATCGCCGCGACGGAAGCCGGCAGCCGCGACAGCGCCGCGAACCACGCGACATAGGCGACGCAGAACTGGATCACGGTGGAATAGAACATCAGCGCCCAGTCGAGCTGGTCGAGCTTCGTCCAGTCGGAGTGCTCGACCGCGAATCCGACGATCACGATCGGCACGCAGCCGATGCCGATCTGCCAGGCCGCCGCCGACAGCGGCGGCAGCCTGATCGGGAGCTTCTTGGCCATGACCGTGCCGAGCGCGAAGCCGAACGCGCCGCCGAGCACCATCAGGATGCCCGGCAGCTTGTCGCGGCTGGCGGTGAGCCCGTTGCTGCCCATGATCGAGGCCAGCCCCGCGAACGCCAGCACCAGCGCGAGCACGCGCAAGAGCGTCGGCCGCTCGCCCAGGATCGGCCACGCCAGCAGCGAGGCCCACACCGGCATGGTGTAGGCGATCAGCGCCGCCTCGCTCGCCGGCAGCCACAGCAGCGCCAGCCCCATCAGCACCATCCAGGCGGTGACGTTGAGCATCCCGGCCAGGATGAGCCGCGGCCAGACTTCGCGCGGCACGTCAAGGCTCTGGCTGCGGATGACGGCCAGCAGCGCCAACAGCAGCGCGCCGACCACCCCGGTGGTGCCGCGCAGGGTCAGGGGCGGCAGCACGCCGACCAGGTGCTTGGTGACCGGCCAGTTGAAGCCCCAGCCAAGCGAGGTGATGGCGAGGAACATCAGCCCGGCGGGCGTGATCCGCCCGCTGGCCACTGGCTTGTCTGTCATGGAATCACCGGCACCGTCCGTGGGACGATGAGCTTGCCGGCGTTTTTCCGGCCACACCAGGGATTGTGGGGCATGCCTGCCCCGCGAACGCTCCGTAGGCGCCCGTGAGTCCCGCCGATGCAAGCAAAACACGCCGTCCGCACGCGAATAAATCTGCCCCTGTGAACAGCGGGACGAAGCCCTGTGGACAGCGCTCCGGGCAAATTTTTTCGGTTTCGAATCTGCGAGGACTCGCCGATAGTTACGGCCATCACGGTACCGGCACGCGCCCTGGTTTTCCCGTACTTTCCCCCATATTTAGTGTTTGGTTAGGGAACCCCCACTAGTCCTTGACGTGGGAAGCGGAGTCGTCCTAGCTTCCGGCCCGGTTCGGCGCACAGTCAGTTTCGGGTCTGGCCGGCCGCTTCCCAGCAGGGTTCGAGGACAATCACGCTCTTTGGCCAGTCGGCCCGGCGTGCGGGGCCTCGTCTGTCCCAGGCTGGGACGGTGGCAGCCGGTGTCCCCTTAAGGGAACCCCACTAGATATGGGGCTCCCCTGCGGTGATGACGGAGCCGGATGGCGGGCGTGATGCGTTGAGAGCGTGATGCGTTGAGCGGCGCGGGCAGCGGACGGGCTGCACGGGCCGGCGAGGAAAGACGGGGCGAGACGCCGGTCAACGGCGCAAGGCCTTCGCCTTCGAGGCTGAACAGATGCGGACCGGGCAACCGGTTGAACTGCGGCGGCAGACGAAGTTTCCGGCAGCGTCCGGGGACTTCCAGCCGTCGCCCTTGGATGCAATGATCCCGGCCGCCAAGCGCGGTCCGGCAAGAACTATTGGGGCTCGCGATGCGGATTGAACGGCGCAACACCACCGAAGGACAGTCGCCCTATGCAGGGATCGACTTCCGCCTGACCACGTCCGAGATCAAGAATCCGGATGGATCCGTGGTGTTCCGGCTCGAGAATGTCGAGGTGCCCGAGTTCTGGTCGCAGGTCGCCTCCGACGTGCTGGCGCAGAAGTATTTCCGCAAGGCGGGCGTCGCCGCGCGCCTGAAGAAGGTCGAGGAAGAGACCGTGCCGTCGTGGCTGTGGCGCTCGGTGCCGGACACCGAGGCGCTGGCCGCTCTCCCTGAGAACGAGCGCTACGGCAGCGAGCGCTCCGCCAAGCAGGTGTTCGACCGCCTCGCCGGCTGCTGGACCTATTGGGGCTGGAAGGGCAGCTACTTCTCGTCGGAGGAGGATGCGGTCGCGTTCTACGACGAGCTGCGCTTCATGCTCGCCAAGCAGATGGTCGCGCCGAACTCGCCGCAATGGTTCAACACCGGGCTGCACTGGGCCTACGGCATCGACGGCCCCGGCCAGGGCCACTATTACGTCGACTACAAGACCGGCAAGCTGACCAAGTCGAAGTCGTCCTACGAGCATCCGCAGCCGCACGCCTGCTTCATCCAGGGCGTCGAGGACGACCTCGTCAATGACGGCGGCATCATGGACCTGTGGGTGCGCGAGGCGCGCCTGTTCAAATACGGCTCCGGCACCGGCTCCAACTTCTCGCGGCTGCGCGGCGAAGGCGAGAGGCTGTCGGGCGGCGGCCGCTCGTCCGGCCTGATGAGCTTCCTCAAGATCGGCGACCGCGCCGCCGGCGCCATCAAGTCGGGCGGCACCACCCGCCGCGCCGCCAAGATGGTGGTGGTCGACGCCGACCATCCGGACATCGAGGCCTATATCGACTGGAAGGTGAAGGAGGAGCAGAAGGTCGCCGCGCTGGTCACCGGCTCCAAGATCAACCAGAAGCACCTCAAGGCCGTGATGAAGGCCTGCGTCAATTGCGAGGGCTCCGGCGACGACTGCTTCGATCCCGAGAAGAACCCTGCCCTGCGCCGCGAGATCAAGCTCGCGCGCCGCGCGCTGGTGCCCGACAACTACATCAAGCGGGTCATCCAGTTCGCCAAGCAGGGCTACAAGGACATCGACTTCCCGATCTACGATACGGACTGGGACTCGGAAGCCTATCTCACGGTGTCCGGCCAGAACTCCAACAACTCGGTGTCGCTGAAGGACGACTTCCTGCGCGCGGTCGAGACCGACGGCGACTGGAACCTGATCGGCCGCACCAACAAGAAGGTCGTCAAGACGCTGAAGGCGCGCGACCTCTGGGAGAAGATCGGCCACGCCGCCTGGGCCAGCGCCGATCCGGGCCTGCACTTCAACACCACGATGAACGACTGGCACACCTGCAAGGCGTCCGGCGACATCCGCGCGTCCAATCCGTGCTCGGAATACATGTTCCTGGACGACACGGCGTGCAACCTGGCCTCGGCCAACCTGCTGACCTTCTACAACACGGAAACGAAGCACTTCGACGTCGGCGCCTATGAGCATCTCTGCCGTCTCTGGACGGTCGTGCTCGAGATCTCCGTGCTGATGGCGCAGTTCCCGTCGAAGGCGATCGCCGAGCTCTCCTACGAGTTCCGCACGCTCGGCCTCGGCTATGCCAATATCGGCGGCCTGTTGATGACCATGGGCCTGCCCTACGACAGCAAGGAAGGCCGCGCGCTGTGCGGCGCGCTGTCGGCGATCATGACCGGCATTGCGTACAAGACCTCGGCCGAGATGGCCGGCGAGCTCGGCCCCTTCCCCGGCTACAAGAAGAACGCCGCGCACATGCTGCGCGTCATCAAGAACCATCGCCGCGCCGCGCGCGGCGAGGCGACCGGCTATGAGGCGCTCTCGGTCGCGCCCGTGCCGCTCGATCACGCCCACTGCCCGCAGGTCTCGCTGGTCAGCCACGCCATCCAGGCCTGGGACGACGCGCTCACGCTCGGCGAGACCAACGGCTATCGCAACGCCCAGGTCACCGTGGTCGCCCCCACCGGCACCATCGGCCTGGTGATGGATTGCGACACCACCGGCATCGAGCCTGATTTCGCGCTGGTGAAGTTCAAGAAGCTGGCCGGCGGCGGCTACTTCAAGATCATCAACCGCGCCGTTCCCGCAGCCCTGCGCGTGCTCGGCTATCGCGAGAGCGAGATCGCCGAGATCGAGGCCTATGCCGTCGGTCACGGCTCGCTGTCGAACGCCCCCGGCGTCAACGCCACGACCCTGAAGGCCAAGGGCTTTACGGACGAGGCCATCGCCAAGGTCGAGAAGGCGCTGCCGACCGCGTTCGACATCAAGTTCGTGTTCAACAAGTGGACGCTCGGCGAGGACTTCATCGTCAAGCAGCTCGGCGTCACCACTGAAGCGATCGCCGCCCCCACCTTCGACCTGCTCTCGGCGATCGGCTTCACCAAGCGCGAGATCGAGGCCGCCAACGTGCACATCTGCGGCGCGATGACGGTCGAGGGCGCCCCGCATCTGAAGGCGGAGCACTACGCGGTGTTCGATTGCGCCAATCCCTGCGGCAAGATCGGCAAGCGCTATCTCTCGGTCGAGAGCCACATCCGCATGATGGCGGCGGCGCAGCCGTTCATCTCGGGCGCGATCTCCAAGACCATCAACATGCCGAACGACGCCACGGTCGAGGATTGCAAGGCGGCATACCTCCTGTCCTGGAAGCTCGCGCTGAAGGCCAACGCGCTCTACCGCGACGGCTCAAAACTGTCGCAGCCGCTCAACTCGCAGCTCATCGCCGACGATGAGGACGAGGACGATGCGGTCGAGTCCTTCTACGAGAAGCCGCTTGCCGCGCGCGCCACGCAGGTCTCGGAGAAGATCGTCGAGAAGCTGGTCGAGCGCATCGTGGTGATGCGCGAGCGCGAGAAGATGCCGGATCGCCGCAAGGGCTACACCCAGAAGGCGGTCGTCGGCGGTCACAAGGTGTACTTGCGCACCGGCGAGTATGATGACGGCCGCCTCGGCGAGATCTTCATCGACATGCATAAGGAAGGCGCGGCACTGCGCTCCTTCATCAACAACTTCGCCATCGCGGTGTCGCTGGGTCTCCAGTACGGCGTGCCACTGGAGGAGTATGTCGACGCCTTCACCTTCACCCGCTTCGAGCCGGCCGGCCCGGTGCAGGGCAACGACAGCATCAAATACGCCACGTCGATCCTCGACTACGTGTTCCGCGAGCTCGCCGTCAGCTACATGTCGCGCTTCGACCTCGCCCATGTCGACCCCTCCGAGAGCAATTTCGATGCGCTCGGCCGCGGCGTCGACGAAGGCAAGCCGTCGGAGGACGGCAGCCAGCAGGCCGCGAAGTACGTGTCGCGCGGCCTGACCCGCTCCCGCACCGACAATCTCGTCGTGATGCGCGGCGGCTCCTCGTCACCCTCCCCTGCAGGGGGAGGGACGATCGGAAGCGCAGCTTCCGATCGGGGTGGGGTGACTGTCACCGCCCTCTCCCATGCCCGCGCCGGCGATTCCGTCGAAGGCGCCACCGCCCTGAAGCAGGAGCCGCAGCACGACCTCTCGCCGACCGAGAAGCTCGAGGCCCTGCAATGGAGCAAGGCCGGCACGGCCAACACCCAAGTCGCCTCCAAGGCCGAACGCCGCGCCGAGGCCAAGGCCAAGGGCTACGAAGGCGAGATGTGCTCGGAGTGCGGCAACTTCACGCTGGTGCGGAACGGGACCTGCATGAAGTGCGATACGTGCGGCAGCACGACGGGTTGTTCTTAGGACTGCACTAAAAGTGCCATCGCTCTAGCTCACACGAAAGAAAGCCCGTGATCGCCAAGTTTGAGGCCCGCGCTGCTACAACGTGAAAAAAGCGTGCCCCCTAGCAGCGTGTCCCTTACAAACAAACCCCGCCGGCGACGGCGGGGTTTTCGCTGATCGGCTCGGGGCGAACACGGCGCCAGGCTGATATGGATCGCTTGGTACACGGGATGTTACAGGAGCCTTGCGCGTGACTCGCAGTAGCGAGGAAACGCAAAGCGGCAGGCGGAGCGTGTCCTCATGGTGACGATTACAATATCCTACGGCTACGACGTCCACTCGATAGAGGTGGATGACGTCACTTACGCAGCAATCAAGTCCGGTAAGAAGGTGACACTCGCAGGCCAGGGCTTCGTCCACGAGGAAGACGGCCCGGTCGTGGATCATTGGGTTTTCAACGAGACGCCCGGTGATATCTATTTCTGGCTTGAAAACGGCGCTGAATTTCGCTCGGTGAATTCGTGGGTTGAATAAGCGAACTCTTTGCAGCGCGAACGATGCGTTCGGATAGTCCTGGCGCAGTTCGCCGGGCGGCGGCATGAAAAAGAAGGGATTCTCGTCCCTGCTCGTCCGTCCATGCCTCCGGTCGGACATCGTTGAGCGGCGTGCGTAGGGCGTATTAACGGAGTGTCATCCGCCGCTTGACCGGAGCGGCGCGTTACGCTTCGCTAACGCGCCCTACGGTGCGAGCCCAAGGCTCCACTGACCCACACCCCCCGCATGCGCCTCCACATCTTCTCCGATCTCCACGCCGACATGGCCGACATCAAGCCGATCGAGCCGCTGCCCGGGGTCGATGTCGCCGGCGATGTCTGCGAGGGGGCGGTGAACGGGTTTGCGCGGCTGCGCGAGATCGTGGCGGAGGACGTGCCGATCGTCATGGTGATGGGCAACCATGAATATTATGACCGCACCTACCCGGGGTTACGGGGTTACGGTGACGCTGCACTTTACTCGATCTGTTTGCGCTCGAACGTCCTCACCCACTCCCGCTGATCTTCCGTATCCGGCACGCGCACGCCGCGTGCGGCGGCGATCCGGTCGAATGCCTCAGCTCCATGAATGCCCAGCCGAATCATTACACACGCTGCGATGACGGCCGAGCGGCCGATACCGGCCCGGCAATGGATCAGGACCGTCTCGCCCTCCGTCAGCCGCACCGCGAGGCCCTCAGCAAGCCGCACCGCCGCACTGCTGTCGGGCAGGCCGCGGTCGAGGACCGGGAACGACAGGAAGGCCATGCCGTGCGACTGGCACAGCGCGGCCTCGCGCTGAAGGCCGAGGTCATGAACCTCGGTCGGCTCCAGCAGGCTGACGACGACGGCGATGCCCTCGCCCACCCAGGCCGCGATGTCGTCTGCCAGCCAGTCTTCCGCCCGCGGCCGCGCCGCGATGGCGAGCCGGCCGGCGATGGGCAAGTCGATCCAGTGCAGGCGGGACATGGTGATGGTCCTGTCATGAATGAGCTTTCGTAACCCGGATGAGCGAGAGCGACATCCGGGATCGCGGCTGCCGAGACGGATGCACTCTCAGGCCGCCCGAACATCATACCGCGTCCGCTAAACGATCCCCAGGATTTCCCGGAGCAGCGGAACGATCGCCGTCAAACGGAAGTTTGCTACGAACCCAACAACGAAGGAGGTTCGTTCATGAAGATGGCAATGGTTTTGACGGCGGCTCTGTTCGCCGCTTCGCCGGTGTTCGCCGCAGAGACCTGCGCAAGTTCGCACGGCGCGTCGAAGAAGGCGCCCGGTCAACAGATGCAGCGTAGCAAGACGTCGACGGCGCCCGGCGCTTCGGAGTACGCGCCCGGTCACCAGAGCAACACCGCCGCCGGCCCGGGGCATTCCGAGAGCGCTCCCGGCCAGCGCATGACGACCACCGGCTCCAGCACGCATAGGAAGTAATGGGCGCGCGAACGGGATACGATCCCGCTTCCCGGCCCCCCTTTCGCGTGAAGACACAGAAAAGCCGTAAGCCTCTCAGTTTATCTTCCAGACATTCGAGGAGTCACATGCGCAAAGCGATCTTCATCCTTGCAACATCGATTTCAACCGCGCTGATCGTGCCCGCCAGCGCGTTGCCTCGCGCTCCCCTTCAGGTCGATCGCGGCGCATCTGATCTCATCGAGGTGAGAGGCGGTCATGGCCATGGTCATGGTCATGGCTGGGGCCGCGGAGGCGGTCACCGGGCCTTCGGCTGGAGTCGCGGCCGAAAGGTGGGTTGGCGCGGCCATCATTGTCCGCCGGGCCACTGGAAGAAGGGATGGTGCTGATCGGCTGACCACGCCACGCGCGCGGATGAGCGGATCGTGCTCCACCGCCCGGCGACGCTGCGGAGTCGTACCCACCGCGGCCCGGACGGGTGACATTGTTGGCACGCCGACGGCGGCGCTTTGCGCATCCCATCGACTCGTCGCGCTGAGCGATACAGCGCCCTCTCCCCTTGTAGGAGAGGGCATCTCCGTCCCGTCCACGGACTCGGTTGGGTGAGGGGTATCTCTCCGCAAACGACGCGCGTGGAGGCATACCCCTCACCCGACCGAGCTTGCCGACCTTCCTGACACGCCCTCTCCCACAAGGGGAGAGGGCGCATTCATGGACGCCGCGCGTTTTCTTCCACGCACCGCGATGATCAGCGCGCGTAGCCCGGATGAGCGAAGCGACATCCGGGACCGCACGACCTGCGCATGAGACCCCGGATATCGCTTCGCTCATCCGGGCTACTTAGCGGAAGCACACCGACGTATTGCCCGCCACGAACGAATTCCCCGGCATTGGCCGCAGCGGGGTCAGCTTGGGGTTGGCATTCGTCAGCCGCTTCGAGTACGCGCCCAGTGCGGCGTTCATGGTGTTGAGCCGGTCCTGGGCGTCGGTGCGCTGCAGCGGCAGGGTGATGATGCCGGAGGCGTAGACCTCGGCGCGCGACCATTGCTGGCCCTGCACGATGCGGCCGACGAGGCGCGACTTCAAATCGGCGGCGCTGTCGCCGGCGGCGCTCTTAGCCCCGACGACGTTCGGCGGCAGCAGGCTGGGATTGACGATCCAGCCGCGCGGCTTGGCGACATTGTTGCCGAACAGGATCAGCTCGTCGAGCGTGTTGTTCAGCGCCACATAGTCGCGCAGCGGCAGGCTGGCGTCACCCGTGCCGGTCTCCTGGACGTGGCTCGCCAGATGCGGGCCCGTGGCGCAATAGGTGCCGAACGCGAGCTTCACGCTGCCGGAACTCATGGCCATGTAGCTGCCGACGTCCGATCCGCCCGGCGGCGACGGCGCGTCGTCGCCGCAGAAGGTGCCGTGCGACGAGGCATCCTGCAGGGAGTGCAGATAGAGCCCGATCCGGGCGATCTGCACCGGCACCGGCGGCTTCCTGGGGTCGTCGAACAGCACGCCGGTGGTCCGGCTCTTGTCGTCCAGCCAGGACTTGAGCTGGGTGTAGTCGACGACGCCGTTGCTGTTGTCGAGCACCTTCGGTCCCGAGGTGATGTTGATGGCCGGTCCGATCGCGTAGTTCTCCAACAGCGGCACGTTGCCGCTGATCGACACGTTCGCCAGACATTGCGGGCCGCTGAAGTTCGATGACCCGTTCGGCGTCGTGAATCCGGCGGTGCACAGCAGACCCGGGGCCTCGTCGCCCTTCATGGCCCATTGCCGGAGATCGTACAGCGTGCCCTGATAGACGCTGTCGATGGTCACGGGATAGCCGGGCGGCGGATAGTGGAACGGATACACCGCCTGCACGCCGCTGGCGCCGTGCACGTCGGTGCCCTGCCCGTTCGGCGAGAAGTTCAGCAGATAGTGATAGAGCGGCCCGTCGGTGGTGTTGTTGGTGCGCTGGAAGCCGTTGAACTTGGCGGTGATGTAGCTGGCGCCCGAATTGGTCGATGTCGCCTGCCCGCCGCACTGATCGATCGGCGCATATTGCGCGTAGTCGGAATTCTCGTTGTAGGCAGCGATCCAATAGGCCACGTCGGCGCGATAGCCGAGCGCCTGGGCGATGAAATAGGTGGAGTCGGCATGAACCATGCTGCGGCCGGGCGGGATGACGGCGAACTGCACCGCCTCGAGCAGGCAGCCGCGGTTGAGCGCCTCCGCCGGGTTGCGGCACGCGCTGGCCGGCGCGAGACAATTCCTCAGACCGCCCTTCACGCGCGGGACGCAGATGTCCTCCAGGAACGCGTGCGCGGTGCGCGGCGCGGTCAGCCCCCAGCCGAGAACCGCCGATCCCACGACGACGGAGAGGGTCGAAAGTGCAATGCCGATGCGCATGGAAACTCCTTGGTCATTCGAAATGCAGCAGGCGGGGAGGTGAATAGATGGCAAAACGCCATCGTCCGGCCGGCCGGAGGTTGAAACGCTGATCTTGTCCGCGATGCGCGCATCACGGATTCGGCGAGCCCAATTTGATCCGATCTCAGATAGATAATCAACCTCTAGTTGTTTCCGTCATTCGTCTTCGACCTCACTGACGGCCCATTCGCCAGAGCCGGTCTCCGGCGCGTAGGCTGGGCAAAGGCGCGCCCCGCACGACGTTGGTGGGCCCGATCTCTCACGCGCCGTGCCCACCGCCCACACCCGCCGGCACCGATGGTGGGCACGCGCCGCCTTGCGGCGGCGCTTTGCCCACCCTACGGTTCGCCGGCCGTTGTTACGAGCGGAGCGACGTGACGCTCAGCGCAATCCACCGGTGACGTGCAGCGTCTCGCCGGTCACGTAGGACGCATCATCCGAGGCAAAGAACGCCACCGCGGCGGCGATCTCCTCGGCCTTGCCGACGCGCGCGAGCGGCGTAGTCGTCTCGATCCAGTCGCGCATGTCGCCCTCGTGCAGGCCGGCGGCGACGACGCCCTCGGTCACGATCATGCCGGGATTGATGGTGTTGACGCGGATCTTGCGCGGCGCGAGCTCCTTCGACAGCACCGACGAGATGGCATCGACGGCGGCCTTGGTCGCGGTGTAGACGGCGGTGTTCGGCGGCGTCAGGGTCGACACGCCGGAGGAGATGTTGACGATGCTGCCGCCGGCCGGATTGAAATGCCGCGCGGCCTCCTGCGACACCAGGAGCAGGCCGAGCACGTTGACGTCGAACTGGCTGTGGAAGTGCTCCGGCGTGATGCCGTCGAGCGGCGCGAACGCGTAGACGCCGGCATTGTTGACGAGGATGTCGATCGGGCCCAGCGCCTTGACGGTCTCGGCGACGACGGTCTTGACGTCACCGGGATTGGCGAGATTGCCGTGCACGGCCACCGCCTTGCCGCCCTTGCCGGTGATCGCGGCCACGACGCGGTCGGCGCCCTCGCGGCTGGAGCTGTAGTTGACGGCGACCGCGGCGCCTTCCGCGGCAAGTCTGGCGGCGATCTCCGCGCCGATCCCCTTGGATGCGCCGGTCACCAGCGCCACCTTGCCTTCGAATCTCCTGCTCATCCTGCTCTCCTTGCGCCGCGGCGCTCTGTTCAATAGTTCAGAACTAGTGAACTATTGAACGGGCGCAAGGCCGTCGCTATATGTTTTTTCATGGCGCCATTGTTTCATCCGTCGCGGGAGGACATCACGTTGGCCGGCGTGCTCTCGGCGCTCGCCGACCCGATGCGGCTGCGCATCGTCAAGAGCCTGATGCAGCAGAACGACTGCATGTCCTGCTCGGCGGCGGCGCCCTGCCCCGACATGGCCAAATCGACGCTCTCGAACCATTTCCGGATCCTGCGCGAGGCCGGCCTGATCCAGACCACGAAAAAGGGCGTCGAACACCGCAACGTCGTGCGCGAGGCCGACCTCAACGCAAGGTTCCCGAAGCTGCTGAAGACGATCGTCGGCTACGCGGAGTAGGCGTAGAATTGTAGGGTAGGCAAAGGCGCGCCCCTCACGTTGATATGGGACATGATGTATTCCGCGCCGTGCCCACCGGCCGCATCCGCCCGCCCTGATGGTGGGCACGCGCCGCCCGACGGCGCCGCTTTGCCCACCCTACGGTTGTCACTCATCGTCATTGCGAGCGCAGCGACGCAGACAGAAGTGGACGCATCCTACTTCTCCTCCTCCATCGTCACCGCGACGGCGCCGATGGCCGACAGCCGCACCTTGTCGCCTTCGACGTCGGCGACGAGGCCCTTGTCGATGAAGTGATGATGCCCCTTGTGGCTGCCCTCGCCGCTGTCCTTCTTCGTCAGCTTGATGCGATTGCCTTCGACGTGGTCGACGGTGCCGACATGCACGCCGTCGGCGCCGATGATCTCCATGTGTTCCTTGATGTCCTGCATGGTGAAGGGCTCCGTGCCCGATGTGGAAGCATTTTCGACCTGTGGCTCGGGGAAGTGTTCCGGAACGGACCTCCACGCAGACGCTGTCGCAGGGTGGGAAAGCGACGCCGCGAGGCGGCGCGTGCCCACCATCGGTGCCGGCGGATGCGGCCGGTGGGCACGGCGCGCGAAACATGCCGTCAGACAATGTCCAGCCGCGCGCCTTTGCCCACCCGACCGCCTCATCTGCCGTCATCGCGAGCGCAATGACGCCGGGAGAGGCCCGTGCGCGTCACCAGCCAATTCGTGTTTGTTCTCAAGCTGATTTGGCCTGTCCAGTCCTTCGGTGAAAAATAAATTACTTTCGCTTTTTCAAAAATCATGATTGTCTACGCCCATCCCGGCCCGCCGAGAGGGGCGCATCGCGATCGTCACGAGACGTGGGCCGGAGATGCGGTGGCTGTGAGTGTGCCGCAGCGGGCTTGATGCCCGCCGACGAACGGCAGGCTTGCGGACGTGAAGACGCGTGGTCCTGGCGCCCCGATGCTGGCGCCAAGTCCGAGGGGTTGATGATCCCGAGGGCGACGGTGGCTAAAAAGCCGGACACCGAGGAGATCGCGACATAAGCGTGAAAACCATCGCGCGGGGAATGCCGGGATGTCTCGGCTGAACCTTGTATGGGGAGTAAGTTGTCAAGAGGGGCGTCGTTTGTTGGGGGCGGTCTTTGG